>DGAZ01000011.1 GCA_002384685.1 Methylophilales bacterium UBA4017
TAGCATTCGCAGCAGCATTAATGGTGGTTCTAGGATATCCAGGTGAAATTTCTGGTGATGTTGGAACACGTTGGATGTGGTGGATATTAGCTATGATCCCATTTTTATACATTGTAAAAGATTTGGTATCTGGCCTAGGCGCTTCTATATCTAAGCAACCAAAAGCTGTTCAAGGTTTAGTAAGCAATGCAAGGACGCTAACAATCGTGTCATGGATGTTTTATCCTATTGTATTTATTCTTCCGATGCTTGGCGTTGGTGGTCTTGTTGCAGGTGAAGTTAACGCTGCTGTACAAGTAGGTTATACAATTGCAGACATAATAGCTAAAGCATTGTTCGGCGTTATGATTTATATGATTGCACAGCGTAAATCGGATGCAGGCGCTTAACTATAAGCAGTAATTAACTTGAGATAAAACGCGTCATTATATGGCGCGTTTTTTTTATATGAAATTAAATCAAATAGGTTACTCTGAATTTTTTATGCCTCCAGAAGCAGAAGAGTTCTTAGACATTGTTAAAAAAGAGTTTTCTGAGTCACTTAGTGTTGAAGGAAAATATTTATCAAAATGGCTTAAACACCACGGAGAGACAGAAGGTAAATGGATAAGAGCTAAACTAGCTTTAGCGACAGGTTCATTACTAGGGCTATCGTCAGATACCTACATTAAATGGGCTGTAGTCTGTGAATTAATCCACAGCGCATCATTGCTGCATGATGATGTATGTGATGAAGACTCATTAAGGCGAGGTCAAGTAACGGTATGGAAGCAATTTGGAATCCCTGCTGCAATTTGCACGGGAGACTATTTAATCGCAGAAGCATTTAGAAAGTTAACAGAAATTACACAAGGATGGCATCAAACAATTCTGCTTAAATTACTGTCATGTTCTGTAAAAGATATTGTCTTTGGACAGTCCGTTGACGTGAGCATAGACTCTAAAGATCTTAAGTGGTCAGATTATAAAAAAATTGCAATAAAAAAAACAGGACCATTAATACTAATGCCAATGAAGGGTATGTTTAAGTGTAAAGAGTTTGAGAGTGATGAGTGTTTGGCATTAAATGAAATATCTCAGCATTTAGGATTAGCATACCAATGGGTTAATGATATAGAAAATGTTATTGGGTCTGAGCAGGAAAGATTATCAGACATAATATATGGGCATCCCAATGCTCTCGTTATTAGGTTCCTAGAAAGGTGCACAAGAGAAGATCGTAAGGTCTATGAGAATATTGAAAGGTTAAGTATAGCGCTTTCAGACCTCAATCTTGATAAAGAGATCAAGGAAATTAGATTGATACTAGATAAAAGTATGCTGCCTGTTCACCGCTTACCGATTGTAGTCCAGCCAATTGTAATAACTCTTAAAGAAGAGATGTTGAAGCGGGTAGGTAAATATGGAAAAAATTAGTGTTCTAGGTGGGGGTTTTGGAGGCATTGCATCTGCAATAAGATTGAGGGCATGGGGTAATGATGTTTCGTTGTATGAAAGGCTGCCGAATTTAGGTGGACGGGCTCAAGTTTTTGAAAAAAACGGCTTCGTTCATGATGCAGGACCAACGGTTATTACAGCCCCAAATCTTTTATACGAACTATTTGAAATACTGGGAGAGAACTTAGATGAGCATTTGGAGCTCAAACCATTGGATCCTTGGTATCGATTTTATTTTAGTAATAATAAAACCAATTTTGATTATGGGCCCAATCAAGACAAGATGATGGATCAAATTCAGCAGGTTTCCCCAAAAGACGTAGATGGGTATTGCAGGATGTTGAGGGAATCAACAAAAATTTTTGAGCTAGGGTATGAAAAACTAGCTAGCCAACCCTTTCACAAGCTATCTAAAATGATAAGGTACGCGCCAGATATATTACGTTTAAAGGGATACCAATCAGTTTACACATTTGTATCACGATATATAAAAGATGACAATTTAAGACAAGCATTTTCTATTCAGCCCTTATTGGTAGGCGGAAATCCATTTACAACATCATCAATATATTCGTTGATTCATGCATTAGAAAAAAAATGGGGCGTTTATTTTTGCATGGGCGGAACTGGAAAAATAGTTTCTGAATTAGAAGGCCTTATGAGGCGCCATGGCATAAATATTTACTATAACCATGATGCAGAACGAATTATTACAAGTGGTAACCAAGCAAAATCAATAGAATTTACTAATGGTAAATCATACAACTTTGATAAGTTGATATGCAATGCTGATCCCCTTCAAGTAACATCAGAATTGCTAGGTGAGAATAAAGTATCTATCCATAACAGACTTATACAGAGATTTGCTAAGCATTCGATGGGATTATTTGTTGTTTTTTTTGGAGCAAAAAAGAAATACCCAGCAATTGCACACCATACTATATGGATGGGACCAAGATACAAAGGGCTATTAGAAGACATTTTCGATAAGCATGTGTTAGCTGAAGATTTTTCAATCTATCTTCATCGACCAACATGCACAGATAAATCTTTTGCACCTACAAACAGTGATAGCTTTTATGCTTTAGTCCCTGTCCCAAACCTTAAGGGAAATCATAATTGGGATGATATAAAGCCGGAATTTTCGTTAAAGATCATAGATGCGCTTAGTGAAACAATACTACCTGGACTAAATACAAATGTTGTTGATATTTTTTCGATGACACCAAAAGATTTTAAAAAAGATTATAGAACACCATTCGGCTCTGGATTTTCTATAGCACCCAAGCTTCTTCAGTCTGCATGGTTTAGAACTCATAATCAAGACGATCTATATAAGAACTTATTTTATGTTGGAGCAGGAACACATCCGGGCGCTGGTTTACCTGGAGTGCTTAACTCAGCAAAAGTTGTTGAAAATATAATTTATTCATGAGCAACAATTCACAAGTAATGCGGAAGCATGGAAAAACATTTTTTTGGGCCTCACATTTTCTAGATAAAAAAGTAGCCGCTAGGCTTTTTGCAATATATGAGTTTTGTCGTGAAGTGGATGATGTAATTGACCAAAAAAAACAAGGCATAAAACATGAAGAGCAACTAAAAAAAAATATTTTGACATGGCGTTCGAATAAACATAATTTAATTTTTCAGCCATTTAATGACTTTGAAAAAGAGTTTATTCCAGGAAAAAATCTATTTAATGAGTTTTTTAAAGGGCAGGAGTCCGATATTACGCAAAAACAACCAGCCAACATGACAGACCTATTAATATATTGCTATAGAGTAGCAGGAGTTGTTGGGTTAATGATATGTGATACTTTTGGCATAAAAGATCAAGGGTTGCGTTACTTCGCTATAGATTTGGGAATTGCAATGCAATTAACTAATATCGCTAGAGACATATATGAGGACGCTAGAAATAATAGAATCTATTTGCCTATATCATTGGTAGGGCAGAAAAAAACTAAAGTTTTATTAGGAAGCAATATAGATGAAAAATTATTAATTAATAAGGCTAGGGACCAATTAATTAATAAAGCAGAGCTGTATTATGAGAGTGGATATAAAGGAATCAATTGTTTACCCAAGCAATCACAAAGAGCTGTAAGAGTGGCGGCCACATTATATCAATGCATAGGAATAAAAATTAAGAAAAAGAAAGTATCCTATGACAGCGATCGTGTCTATTTAAACAGTTTTGAGAAGCTATTTCACACTATATGCACTCTAAAAAATAATAAGATGAACATAAAACAGCCTCCCGAACATAATCACTTGCTTCATTATGCAATAAAAGAGATGCCAGGAGCTCACAGGCTATGAAAGAAAAATTTGATATTATTGTAATTGGCGCCGGTTTATCAAGTTTAATGTTTTTAGTGAAATACGTGAAGAAGCACCCCCAACAAAAAATATTATTATTAGATAAAGATCATGACAAGAAAAATGATCAAACTTTTTGTGTTTGGCAAGGCCCAGATATTATCAATTTAACTGAAGAGTTCGATATACAGCCGAAGAAAGTATGGGGAAAGATAATGTTAGACTTTCAAAATAGATCTATCAAAAAAGTGATGTCACCATATAATTACAAAGCATATGATGGGAAAAAAACGTTAAGCAGTTTATTGAGAAGTTGTAAAAAAAATATAACCTACAAAAATAATTGTGAGGTGGTCCAGGTGAAAAAAAATGGACTCTTTTATGTAATCACTAAAGACAGCTCTGTTTATTCATCACAAACGTTGGTCGACAGCCGACATTATAATAATACATATGATTCAAAAGAAATGCTTTACCAGGCTTTTTATGGGAGTGAAGTAGAAATGCCAACCAACACTTTTGATGAAACTACAGTAACACTTATGAGCTTTAAGGAAAATAAAAATGATATTGAGTTTACATATATCTTACCGTACACAAAGAAAATAGCATTAATAGAGACAACTTTTTTTGCTAAAAATCCGAATATTAATGATATTAAACTTAAACACGAAGAGAAATTAAAACAATATGGAAAATACACTTTACTTAGGTCTGAGGAGGGGATATTGCCAATGGGAAATATTAAGACTGATAAGGAAGGTAGCTATTTGAAAATTGGTATAAGCGCTGGGATGATAAGGCCGTCTAGCGGCTATTCAATGATTAGAATTGCTAATTGGATTAATCAGATAGAAGACACTGAGTTGAATCAACAAAATTTAAGCAAATTTCGTTTCAAATCACCTTGGTTGTTAAATTGGCTTGATAAACAATTCCTAAAAGTTTGTTTCTATAGGCCTGAAATGGCTCCAGAGTTATTTATGAGCCTATTTTCTAAAGCGAAGATTGGTTCAGTAGTGCGTTTTATGGCGGACAAGCCGACGATAAATGACGTTATTGCGGTTATTCAAGCTTTACCAAAAAAAATTATGATTAAATACTTAATAAAATAAATTAATGAATAAAATTACTATTCATCAGTTGTGTGTAATTCTGTTTTCCTTAAGCCTCCTCACCATAAGTGCACTCGACTTAGATATTCTTATTTTAGACAATGGTAATAAAGGGCTGATTCTAATAGCATTGGTCCTAATTGGGTCAGTTGGCCTAAGTCACGGCGCAATGGACGGTAAAGTCATTTGGGAGGCTAGCAATGATGCTTTGGTAAGAGCCAGAATATATTTACTTTATATGTTGCTATGCATTTTAGGGGCAGTGATTTGGTATCTCATCCCATTAGCTGGTTTAATGATCTTGCTTACAATGTCAGTATTTCATTTTGCAGAGTCCGACCTCTACTCTTTTGATTTTCTAGGGGCCATACCAAAATTATCCTGGGGTATTACGGTGACATTTATGCCCGTATTATTTTTTAAAAATGATGTTGCCCAAATTTTTTTGATACTTACTAATTACAATGCCCCAACAACTGTAATGAACATAATTCAGGCGATAACTGCAATTTCGGGTGGAATATTCTTTTATACTATGCTTACAAGCTTTTCAGTGAAGAAGGGATTAATTTTACTAGAAATGATTTCGCTAATGGTCATTTCAATCTTTTTACATCCACTTGCCTGGTTTGCGGTTTATTTTTGTGGGGCGCATGGCATTAGAGCAATGTTAAATATTGAATTTAGTTGGGCTACTGATATTTTTTGGCTACTAGGATTCTCTATCCCTATTATTATAACTATCTATTTCTTGGCTGGTAGCACTTTAGAGGTAGAGATCAAAGATCTACTAATAGTATTTCCAGTTATTGCTTGCCTAACTATTTCGCATATGTCTTTGAACCATTTAATTCAAATGGTTAAGAAGGCTAAGTAAAAAACTTTTGAATTAGAAAAATTACTACTGCAATACCGATACATGAAATAGATAAAGAGAGATAATAATTCATATTACTCTTAAGCATCCAGCTAAAAAGAAATAGAAAAGGAATTACAGGGATTATAAAAAACAGGGTTTCTTGTGTCAGTTTAGCAATTAGTTCAGGGTTATGCGTTTCCTCCCAGATGATAGTGAAGGAAGCAAATAATACAATAGGCATGGCAAGAAGAATAGCTGCCCACGTAACGTTTCGTTTGCTGAGCTCGGATGCAGCGACGATTATTATTACGGCAATAATGATTTTGGTAAGATAAAACATTGTAAATTATGAGCCTATTAGATTTTTTTAAATTAGATGGATGTTAAACTTTTTTAGGAATAGTGCTAAAAGAAAAAAACATAGGACAGTTAAGATAACTGAAAAAGTAAAAGATAACCAAAAACCAAAGGATTTAATTGCCCAAGGAAGAAAAATAAACATAGGAAGTGTAGGAATCACATACCAAAAAGTGTAGTACGCATGATTTGAAATTTTTTCATTTCCTTGACCTTCGAAATAAAGCCAAAAAAGAGTAATGAGAGTAACAAGTGGTAACGATGCTATAAAGGCACCTAATTTATCAGATTCTTTAGCTAATTCCGTAATTAGCACAATAAGTGATGCTGTAATGACTAGCTTTATGATGATAAAAGACATATCGTTATTTTAAAACAATTCTTATAAGAAAAACAAAATGAATCGAAAAATATTAATTGTTGGCTCAAGCGGATCAATTGGTTTGGCTTTTACTAAATATTACAGCCTTGATCCAAATGTCGAACGTATTGTTACATTATCTAGAGGCCCAACACTAATAACCGACAAAAAGATTCATTCAATATCGTTTGATTACAATGATGAAAAGACATATGTAAATATAGACGAAATATTACAATTAGAATCTATCGATAAGATTATTATAGCAACAGGAATGCTGCATGAATCTGATATAAAACCTGAAAAATCAATATATGATATAAATATAAATTCGTTAAGTAAGCTATATAAGATTAATGTTTTTGGACCTATGCTACTAATAAAAAAATTACTTCCCCTTATAAAAAAATCTGATGCGGTAAAAATTATTTTTTTAACAGCAAGAGTTGCCAGTATAGCTGATAACGAATTAGGTGGGTGGTATGGCTATCGCAGCTCAAAATCTGCACTAAATATGATGATTAAAAACCTATCTATAGAGTTAAAAAGAATAAGTAAAAAACATATCGTAATAGGTATTCATCCAGGAACAGTAAGATCAAAATTATCACAACCTTTTTTAGGGCATGTCAAACATGAAATCTTTGAACCAAAGAAAAGTGTTGAATTAATGGGAAAGGTTATTAAAGAGTTAGTTTCTGAGGACACAGGAAAGTGTTTTGATTTTTCTGGAAGCTTTATTGATCCTTAACCATCTTTATTTTTAAATGCGAGAAGAATAATAAAGCCTATTATTATTATAAGACAAACAAAAATGAGGACGTCAAACCAGAACAGGGGCATTATTGTCTATTACTGGTAAATGTTTTGTGTAACATAAAGTAGCTAATGAAAAAAAGAGGAATAAAAAGAAAAGCCTCCATGTTGCTTACCCAGGAAAAAATTATATTATCAAAGCAAAGAATTGAAAATACTTCGCAAGTAGATTTTGACTCAACCCACACCCCCAAACTAAAAAATTTATAAAGTTTAAAGACAACAAATAACAAAAATGTAGTTATTGCTGTGATTAATGTAGAGGTCAGAAGGATTCTATCAAAACGGTTCATGGTAGCCTACAATAGTTAAAAAATTTGTTATAAAATTATCATATAAGTCAGCAGAAGTAAAAAAGACTATAATAGCTATCTAATAATATAATTAAAATAAATTATGCGGCCACCAATACTAACAAAATATCCGATCGATCAAATTATTTCTAACCTCAAGGCTTCCAAAGAGAAAGATGTGTGGGTCGTAAGGTTTATTCCACAAATACTAAGTAAAGAGAAGATTAATGCTAATGCAATTTCCTTAATGAGAAGAGTAAGTTTATTGAAGTCGGAGCCAATAACTAACGAAGAACTTACTAAAATAAAAAAACATTTAAAGGAATTAGGTAGAGAAGATTTAGTTGCTATTCGACAGCCATCATCAAGACAAGAAAATGTACTTATATTCTGCGCGCATGATGATGCACCTGAAACAATTGATGGGATCGAGAGACACATTTATCGGATTATACCTAATGCCAAACTAAAGTTTGGCGTGTCGGATATTAATAGAGATAGGTGCTGCGTTGTAAAACAAAAAACCTGGAAAGCTGATAAGGATAGGCCAACAGGGGTTTACTCAATTAACGATTTGGCGCTGACAGACTAGATTTACCAAAAGCAGGTTTACTAGATTTACCAAAAGCAGGTTTACTCCGTATCCTTTTTTGAGCATTCGCTTCATTTTTAAACACCTTACCTTTTTTAACGAACGACCGGCCCCTACTTTTTCTTTTTGGAGCTTTCGACTCAGTCAGAATAGTAGGTTCAAGACCTTCAACTGAGGCAATATCAATTTTAAGGTTTGTAAACCTTTCAATTTTTCTTAAAAACTCTCTGTCTGTTGGGCTGACCAAGCTAATAGCAATACCTTTATTGTTAGCTCTTCCTGTTCTTCCAATTCGATGAATATAATCCTCAGCAAAGCGAGGCATATCGTAGTTGAACACGTGTGAAATATTTTGAACATCAATACCACGTGAAGCTAGATCGGTTGCAACTAAAATTTTTGTCTCGTTCCTTTTGAAGCGATTTATAGTTTTTGTTCTGGAACCTTGAGACATATCACCATGCAGTGCTGATGTTTTTATGTCTGAATGATAAAGTTGATCAGAAAGCTGATCAGCCATTCTCTTAGTGGCAGTAAATATTATAGCTTGTGTTACCTCGTCATTTTTAATGAAATGATTAAGCAGTTGTTGTTTGTGTGTCTGGTTATCAGAAAAATAAACTAATTGTTTAATATTCTTATGACCGGAAACATCTGGCTTAATTGAAATGGTTACAGGTTCGGTTAAGAATTCCTGAGCAATTTTTTGAATCGGCGCATCAAAAGTGGCTGAAAACATGAGCATTTGTTGTTTTTTTGAAGTGGCATTATAAATTTTCCTAATGTCGGGAACAAATCCCATATCTAGCATACGGTCAGCCTCGTCCAGAATCATTGCCTCTAGATCTTTAAAATTGATTTTTTTCTGTTGATATAGGTCTAGTAGACGCCCTGGAGTAGCAACTAAAATATCAATAGGCTTGCTAAACATCCTGTTTTGTAATCCATACGATATTCCGCCAGTTATAGTGATTGAATTAATCCTCAAATAGCGTGAATACTTTTTGATGCTATCAGTAATTTGGGTTGCTAGCTCTCGGGTTGGACTGACAATTAAAACTCGTGGCCCTCGACCTTCGGACCTGGTCTTTGTTAGTTTATCAAGTATGGGCAATACAAATGCGGCAGTTTTACCAGTTCCCGTTTGAGCTGAAGCCAACACATGCTTATTAAGCATTATTTCAGGGATAGATTTGGTTTGAATTGGTGTAGGCTGGTCGTAACCAGCTTCTTGAATCGCTTTTAATATAGAAGCATCAAGATTAAATGTATTAAATGACATTATTTTCCTTGTATATATTGCATGGTAAGACTGGCAATAAAACAAAGGCATTAATGACAATCTTGCGAGTGCGAAGTATATAGGTAATTGAAAAATAAGCAAATTTATTATATTTACAAACTTTTCCAATATTTTAGTTATGATGTAGTTAATAAAAACAAAGGATTTAAAAATGAAAAAAATTATTGCTATGGTTTTGATAATGTTTGCAGGAGAAGGTCTTACTAAGTGGGAAGGTGGTTATGAGAGCGATGATGGCAAGATGACCCTGTATTTTGACAGTGAAACTGTTCAGGTGAACTACCCGTTATTTAGATCATGGTCATTAATGGATTTTAAAGAACCAATTGCTAACAATATGTTGTCTGCAAAAATTTTAACTGAATATGATTGTGATGAAAAAAGAAGGCGTGTAGTCCATGTAATTTCTTATTCAGGCAACCAGGGTGAGGGCAAGATACTTTCACAGGCCAGTTCAAACCAAGCATGGGAACCTATCAGTAATAAAAAATCTTCGGCCTATGATTTAATGCTTACGGTTTGTGGTGAGAGAGATTAATTTTGTTGGGTAAAAAACTGTTTATTTCACTTTTCGCCGTAATTATTTTCGGGGTTTATTGCTATACAAATCCGCAAAAAATTTATTTCGAATGTGATGGAAAGTTGATGAGCACTTCAGAGGCCCAAGCTAATGATAGTGAATTAGACCATAAAGATGATTCAGGCTTATCAGAGATTTATCAAATTTTTGAGATGTTAATTTTTGGTACAAAAAACAAAGCAATCAAAGTAGATGACTCAAAGATTATTACAATTAAGAGCTATTTTTTTGGGATGAAGAAAACAATAGGCGATTATGGTTGGCCTGATTGCCAGACTAACGACATTTCTATTACATGTAAGAAGGCTTACGATTCCGTTTCTTTTAATACAATACAGGGCAAGTTAACGGTTGATACCTTTGCAGACACCAACCAATTAAACAGTGTGCAGTTTGGTATTTATAACTGTAAAAAACGAAGCGATAGTCTTATCAATTAATCTCCAATAAAACCACCGCTTTGATGCTGCCACAATTGGAAATATAAACCCCTTTTTTTGATTAATGCCTTATGATTCCCCTCTTCTATAATTTTTCCGTTATCTATTACAATTAATCTATCCATGGCTGCAATAGTAGATAAGCGATGTGCTATAGCAATTACAGTTTTACCATGCATAAGGCTATCTAAACTTTCTTGAATAATTGTTTCAACTTCAGAATCAAGAGCACTCGTAGCCTCATCTAGCAACAATATGGGAGCATTTTTTAGAATAACCCTTGCAATCGCTACCCGCTGTTTTTGCCCTCCTGAGAGTTTAACTCCCCTCTCACCTACCATGGAGTCGTACCCAGAGTTACCAAACTGATCTCTAAGCTCTATAATAAATTTATGAGCTTGGGCTTTTTTAGCGGCCAAAATAATTTCTTTATTCGATGCACTTGGCTTACTGTAGGCAATATTCTCTTTAATGGTTCGATGAAGTAAGGAGGTATCCTGTGTAACCATTGCTATATGTGATCTTAAGCTATCCTGAGTAATTAAATTGATATTAGTGTGAGCAATAGTTATTTCACCTTTATCAACCTCATAAAATCTCAATAAGAGATTAATCAATGATGACTTACCCGACCCAGACCTACCTACTATGCCAACTCTCTCACCATGTTTGATTTCTAGGCTAAAGTTAGAAAAAAAACTATGGCTTGCATCGTAGGAGAAAGATATGTCTTTAAAGCAAATAGGTGCTTGATTTGCCTTTAGGATTAAAGCTCTGGGACTGTCTTTTATTGTTTGGCTTTTGGACAACATATTTAAGCCGTCTTGGGCAATACCAATTTGCTCATATAAAGAAGTCATTTCCCACATAACCCAATGAGATATTCCATTTAATCTTAATGACATTGCCGATGCCGCAGCTAGAACCCCAATAGCAATATTATTATTAGCCCATAGCCATAATGCCATTCCAACAGTAGATAATATTAAAAGCATACTTAAAAAATGGTTAATGATTTGAATAACGGAAACCTTACGCATTTGTAAGTGAACGGTTTTCAAAAACTCGTTCATAGCATTTTTTGCATATTTTGATTCTCTTCCAGCATGAGAAAATAGTTTAATGGTATTGATATTAGTATAAGCATCGGTGATTCGCCCTGTCATTAATGATCTTGCATCAGCCTGACTCCTAGAAAGCTTAGCAAGCTTAGGAATAAAATAAAAAAGGGTTAATATGTAGGCAGTTAGCCAAGCAAGAAAAGGCAATATTAGGAGGGTGTTTAGACTTCCTACAAGAAACACCATAGTAGAGATATAAACGATTACGTACACTAGAATATCTGACAAAATAAACCACATATCCCTTAAGGCAAGAGCACTTTGCATGACCTTGGCGGCAATGCGACCAGAAAATTCATTGCTATAAAAATCCATGCTTTGATTGAGAAGTAATCGATGGAAGTCCCATCTCATCCTCATAGGAAATGAACCAGCTAAAGATTGATGTTTCACCATAGTTTGTATGCTAACAAATAACGTACTGCCAATTAATAAAGCGACCATTATGTAAAGAAAGCTAGCATGGTTTTGGATAAAGTCGACTGGACCATCAGCAATCATTAAGTCAATTAACTTTCCTAAAACAGCATACAGAATAGCTTCGAAGCTTGCTATACAGGCAGTTAATAGGGCCATTAGACTAATAAATATTTTAATATCCTTAATGCATGACAAAGCAAACTTAATTAATGAGTTAGGAGGTGTTTCTATTAAGTCTTTAGGAAATGGATTAATTAGATTTTCGAACCATTGAAACATTACGCTTTATTACCTTTTAAATATTAATTAAGTTTTTGTTAAAGCTAATTTTTCAATTTTACTGAAAGATTTTATTTCAATTTCTCTCTTGCTTGCTGAACTTCTATTAGGATGTTGCTCTGTAAACAGTAATTGGAATGGTGATCGACCTTTCGTATATTTTGCACCTACACCTTTTTCATGGTCTTCAATTCTTTTTGAAACATTATTCGTTATGCCTGTATATAAAGTATCATCGGAGCATTTTATAATATAAACAAACCAGTTTTCCTGATTACTCTTAGCAAGCTCTGCCAATGTTATTAACCCGCTTACATTATAATTAGCCATTAGCATTTACCATGATAAAACAGCACGAAAGCGCACCTTGTTTTCTCTGACTTTTTTTATGGCCTCGTTAATATTTTTAAATTTAAAGTGTTCAACTTCAGGATAGATACCGTGTTTAGAACAAAAAGCTAACATTTTTTTAATATTTTTTGGACTACCAACTGGGGACCCTGATATAGAACGTCGGCCTCCCATAAGAGAAAATACTGAAGCATCAATAGGATCAAGAACTGCGCCAACGAAATGCAGCCTTCCTCGAGGCCTAATGATACTTAAAAATAAATTCCAATCTAGCTTTACATTGACGGTTGAAATTAGAAAATCAAATTTAGATCCATAACTCCTGATTGCATCTTTATCTACTGAAGATACAACATCATCTGCTCCCATAGAGAGTAATAAATTATCTTTACCTTCAGAGCTAGTAAACGCAGTTACGTGACAGCCCAAGGCTTTATAGAATTTGATAGCAAGATGCCCAAGACCTCCTATCCCAATAATACCTATTTTATGATTTTTGTTAATATTAAACTCAACAATGGGTGTAAAAACCGTAATGCCACCACATAACAAAGGCCCAGCATTTTCAGGTTTTAGATTTTTTGGCAAAGGTATTACACTTACCTCGTCAGCACAAACCTCTTCAGCAAAGCCTCCATGCTGACTGAAAACGGTTTTATTAGTTTTGCTACAGAAATTATGATCTCCATTTTCACAGTGCTCACAAACATCACAGTATCCTGAATGCCAGCCCAAGCCAACGTGATCCCCAACACTGTGAAGCATAACATTTGATCCAATTTCAATTATTTCCCCAATGATTTCATGCCCAGCAACCATCGGAAAAGTTGAAGCACCCCATGCATTATCTATTGCGCTGACATCGCTGTGGCAAATTCCGCATGAATGTACCTTAATACGGACTTCTTTTAAAGTTAAAGATTTTTTCTCGAATTGGTATTCAACAAGATTTTTTCCAGCTTCCATAGCCGCATATGATTTGATCATTTAAAGTCTCTTTTTTCTGTTATTCAACAACTTTACCATTGATATAGTATTCCTCAGAAATAATAGAACCATTGGGGCTGAACATAAGCTCTTTTCCGTGCTTAGCCCCATCTACAAATTGAACTGATGAGCGCAGTTTTTTATTTGTAAACCATTGCTGCCATAATCCATTTTTTTTGCCATTCGTATAATTAACTTCTAACTTAATGCTCCCGTTTTTATGCCATTGCCGCCAATATCCGTTCTCAATACCATCGATGTAATGGCTTTCCATTTTTTTAACACCAGAATCAAACCAAAAAATTTCTTTCCCATGTTTTTTAGAATTTTTATAAGTTATTTCATATTTTGGCAATTCATTTTCAAACATTTCTTTGTAAGTTCCGTTGGTAATGTTGTCCGCCAAAGATAAATGAGTGAAAAACAATAAAAAAACAATTCGGAATATCATATAGGTCGCCAAAGTTATAAATCATATTAATGACTAATTGAAGCTTAAGTAGTTTCAGAAATATGTAGGTATAAGCTTGAGGTAGTCTGGAAAGTAATTGCCAATAGTTGCTATATTAAATTCTTTTAGGATCGAGGTGTTAGGCTCCCTATCCAATAAAAATTCAAAAGAATGTTTGATAAAATCTAAATCTGAAACTGTAAAGGTTGTATATTGATTAAAAAATTCTTTGCTCATTGTAACACTGTGAGTTGTTTGCAACTTTGCATTAATTGTAACAATAAATGCAGTAGCTGAAATTTTCTGTACTTCTATGGAATGCAATCGTTACTCACAGCTTCCACTAAATGATTCAGCATATTGCCCAAAACCTTTGTTGCCTGAAATGAAATCTGAAACATCCATAGAATTCTGGTTAATAACTAACTTTCGAATATTCAGAAAATTAGACTCACAGGTAATAATATTTTCAGCCCATTGGCACGGTATATTATTTAAATCTTGTAAGACACCCCCTTCAAATTTAAAGGTAATGTTCTTCATCTCTTCCTTAGCTCCCGATGAGCCAATCAGCTCAAAACGGCTAATCCCTTTGCAGTCGAAGCTTATGGTGTCTGTTTGTGCCTGCGTAGTCAGGGCGCCAAATAACATAAGAAAAAAGGTAGCACGGTATTTTTTAAATAAGGAATGCAAAATAAAAACCTGTTACATACAAAAATATTGAAGCAATAAAAAGCTGAAGGCTTCTTTCTCTAATTTTTCTACATGATAATGCTTGAGTTTCATCAGCTGGGCAGGGTAATTTTTTTGTATATAGTTGAGCTATACCGGCAAGCAAAATAATAATAAGACTCGTAACAAAAATCTCTATTTTATATTGCGAGATCATAGGGAATTGGGGGAAAAAGCTAATAAAAACACTGAGAAGGCTCCCAGCGCCAATAAAGACCAAAAAAGCAGGGAGCGCACAACATATCAGCGTACCCATGCTTGCAATTGCAGTAAGACCTGAGAAAAGATTAACCTTGCGTAAATTAACGATAGGTTCTTTTCTAGCTTGGCTCATACATCATGCGTATATGTTCAACTGGATGATCACTCATATCAATGCTGATAACATCATAGCCAGCATCGACAATAATTTCTTTAAGCTTGATATTACTTACCGAATCAGTGCCCTTGAGATCAACAGCTACGATATGTTGGTCTAAGTTAATATATACATCTTCAGTTGCGGAAAGCCCTTTAAGTGATGCTTCAATTCCTTGGGCACAAAAAGCACATACCATACCGTTGACCTTCATGATTTTGGTTTCAGCCCAAAGAGGATGAGAAGGCATCAAAAAAAACAATACTATTAATAGTTTATTCATATCAATTTGAGTGCAAGTTACCTTGTAAGTTCCTCCATACACTTTCGAAATTTTACAGTACCAACTTGAAAGCCTAAATTTTCACATTTATTTTTCGCAGCAGCGCCATTGAGTCTAACAGATGATTTCCCATCAATGCTAACCTCATTTTTTAGTTTGCCATTATAGTTACATTTGAACTGTATGATGTATTGAAATAATCGGTCCTGGCCCATATTTTTAACACTGGCTTGATTTAGCCCACCATACATCTTGCATGTCCTAATCATAAAGTCATTTGGCTCTTCACTCGAAAAATGCTCCTGAACAACAATCCCAGTGTAGTCATTATGTGGTGCAGGATATTGTTGTCCCTCAGTTTGAAGGGTTGCACAGCTACCAATCAATAGAGCAGTGATTAGGATTAGTATTTTTAACATCATAATTTTAATTTTATCTTAAAAAAGATACATTAATCCAATATTAGGCTTTGCTTTTTGATTTATTCCAAGTTCAACGTATAAATTTTTGTTAATAAGTCTAAGCGTAGGAACGAACTGTGTAGTTTCCTTTACTCCATTCATATGACTTATCTCCATAATAAACCACGGCTGCGTTCGGTTATATCCAGTTTTATAGAAAGAAAAACCGCCCTTGATCCTTGCAACGTCATAATTAACATGTTTTCCTCTCAACATTCGATTGTAAATTGACATATAGATTCTTCTTGTCTCGTAATCCAATTGAAAGCCAGGTGAATAGGTTGTAGTTGACTCAGATGCAGAGTCTGTAGATGCTAAATTTCCTATTCCCCCAAAAAACCATAAATTACTTTGTGAGTTTGGTTCGTTTGCCCTTATGAGGCGATGAGTGAATGATGCCTCTTTAAGTAATTGTGGGCTTTGATTGTCTATATCAACATATAATAGCCTAACCCCTAGTGCGGAGGATGACGTTAGAGCATAATTTACATCTGTAGTTATTTGGCTATCATTTATAGAGCCCATCATCATAGTACTATTTTTGTAGCCCATCGGAAGACTGTGAACAGAAGAATAAGATAAAATGAGTAATATAAAATAAGAACACTTATGCATCCCACAATTATTCACTTTATTACGAAGCACTTCAAGCTTACGATGATTAATTTTTAACTATGCTTAAAGAAAACTTACCTACTAAAAAATGTTCTGCGTGTGAGAGACCATTCAAGTGGAGGAAAAAGTGGAAATTATGCTGGGACTCTGTTAAATATTGTTCAAAGCGCTGTCAAAATAAAAGGTCTAGCACGATATGAAAAGTATCTATTGGTTTAGAAATGACCTACGATTGAAAGATAATCTAGCGTTAAATTACGCGTTAAATAATTCTGAACATATCTTGTTTATACATATTGATGATACTCAAAATGACAAAAATTCTTCATGGGGATTTAAGCGCAGAGGAAAGCATAGAAACATATTTATGCTTCAGGGGTTAGAGGATCTGCAAAAGGATTTAAATGCTTACGCACACACGCTTAACAGATTCGTGGGGGACCCCAGAAATATTTTTGAAGGCCTTATTAAACAATATAAAATTAACTCGGTTTTTTGCGAAGCTATCTTTGCACCTGAAGAGCAAGAGAAAGAAAAGTCCATTAAGGAGTTAGGGGTAACAATACATGCGCACTTCCAATCATCGTTATATATGCCGGAACATTTACCTTTTGAATTAAAAGACCTGCCCGACGTATTTACTCAGTTTCGAAATAAAATTGAAGCAGAAGGCATTGTTCCCGAAGAACCTGTTGTGCTTTCTGAGCGCATCAAAGAGATACTTCCTATTTCTATAGTCAAGGAGAATCTCTTCCTACCCATATTTACAGAGGCCTATGTCAATAGCTCCTTTCCCATTTCTGATAAAAAATTTAAAGGGGGTGAACGAAATGCAAATTTATATATACACCATTATTTTAAAAGTAAATATCCCGAAACTTATAAGTTGACTAGAAATAATCTGATGGGTATCGAATGCTCAACAAAATTTTCACCTTGGCTCTCATTAGGTTTTATATCCCCTAACCAGATATATAAAGCACTAAAAGAATACGAAAGAAAAAATACTGCAAACGAAAGTACATATTGGATTTTTTTCGAATTATTATGGCGAGATTATTTTAGATTTTTGTTCATGAAATACGGGAAAAAACTCTTTTATAAAAAAGGACTAGGACTTTCAAACAATAATTGTCAGCACGACGAAAAAAAATTTAATGCCTGGAGAAACGGAAAAACGCCTAGCAGCTTTATCAATGCCGGAATATGTGAGTTGAATCAAACGGGCTTTATATCAAATAGAATGAGACAAATACTCGCAAGTTATTTAGTGAATGAGCTTGCCTGTGATTGGCGAGCTGGAGCAGCATGGTTTGAGCATCAGTTGATTGATTATGATGTTTATAGCAACTATGCGAATTGGTCATATATTGCAGGGGTAGGGACTGACCCACGTGGTGGCAGACATTTTAATGTAGATAAACAAAAAAACACATATGATCCGGACGGATCATATGAAAAAGTATGGAAAAAACTATGAGAAAGTTAAGACTAATTTTAGGAGACCAACTAAATATTAACCATTCATGGTTTGACTATCCCGATGATGATTGTATCTATGTAATGATGGAAATAAAGCAGGAAACAAGCTATGTGTTACATCATATCCAAAAAATACTGGCAATATTTTCTGCAATGAGGGCATTTTGTGCCTTACTTGAGAAGAAAAAATTCCAGGTTTTTTATATAAAAATAAGTGACCAAGAAAACCAACACAATTTCCTAGACAATTTAAGAACTATTATTCACCAAAATAAAATTGATGTTTTAGAGTTCCAGGATCCTGATGAGCATCGTTTAGATTTGTTATTAGGTGAACTCAATCACTCCTTAAATATTCCTGTGGAAAGCGTAAGTACAGAGCACTTTCTAACATCTAGAGATGAGGTAGGCCAATTTTTTTTGGATAAAAAACAATGGAGAATGGAAAATTTTTATCGATATATACGTATTAAATATGATGTTTTAATGGAGGGTGGTTCTCCTATTGGAGGTAAGTGGAATTATGATGCTTCTAATAGAAAGAGATGGGATGGCATGCCACCAGAACCTGAAGATTTTCGGCCTATACATAATCACAGAAAAATTCTTGAAGAGATTAACAGTGTAAATATTCAGCATTTTGGGGAGGCTAATGCAGAGAATTTTAGATGGCCCATAGACAGACAAGAGTCGTTTGCTATGTTGGAACAATTCATAAAAAACGATTTAAGGCATTTTGGCGATTATCAAGATGCTATGCATAGTGATAGTTGGCGATTATTTCATTCCTTCCTTTCATTTTCATTAAATACAAAAATGTTGGCACCATTAGAAGTAATAAAAATGGTTGAAGACTCCTACCATAAGAATTCGCTCCCCCTTAATGCGGTTGAAGGATTTATAAGGCAAATTTTGGGCTGGCGAGAATACATAAGAGGAATCTACTGGGCAAAAATGCCTGGGTATAATCATTTGAATTATTTTAACCACAATAATGATTTACCTAAATGGTTTTGGACAGGTAAAACTAAAATGAATTGCCTCGCTAGAAGCATTACTCAATCATTAACTCATTCTTATGCACACCATATACAAAGGCTTATGGTGATTGGCAACTTTAGTTTGCTTGCTGGCGTTAATCCAGAAAAGGTCCACCATTGGTATTTGGGAATATATATTGATGCATTCGAATGGGTTGAGTTACCAAACACAATAGGCATGAGTCAATATGCAGACGGAGGGTTCCTTGCAAGCAAGCCTTATGTATCTTCAGCCGCTTACATAAATAAGATGAGCAATTATTGCTCTAGTTGCTCTTACAATTTTAAGGAACGGATTGGAGAAAATGCATGCCCATTCAATTCAATGTATTGGAATTTTTTTGAAAGACACAAAGAGAAATTATCAACAAATCCGAGACTAGGTATTGTGAATAGCCAACTAAAAAAAATGAATGCCACAGATAAGGATGCAATTATAAAGCAGGCAAAAAACTATACTAATAACCTGGACAAACTTTAATTTTTTTCACCTGAAAGACATACCCAACCATCTTTATAACTTGATTCATTCATTGAAAACCAAGTACTGTATATCTCTTTTATTTCATTTTCTTGACTTTTTAACACCCCAGAAAGAGCAATTTTTCCTTTTGGTAAGCATGAGGATGCTATTGCAGGAGCCAAGACGGTAAGTGCACTAGACAAGATATTGGCAACAATAATATTGGCCTTGAATGAAAACTTTTCTTTAGTATCGTTAACATCAATTGAAACATTATTAATGGCGGCATTTTGATTGCTCGCGATAATTGCTTGGGGATCAATGTCTACAGCCAGCACCTTATTGGCACCTAATTTTTTAGCGCAAATAGCTAAAATACCAGATCCACAACCATAATCTAAAACATCATCACCTTTCCCTAGATTGTCTAGAATCCATTCAATGCATAAATGAGTTGTTGGATGTGACCCTGTGCCAAATGCAAGGCCTGGATCTAGAATAAGATTAATGGCTTTTTCGTTTTGAACGCTATGCCACGACGGAATAATCCAAACTTGATCCCTAATAGAAATAGGATGAAATTGAGCTTGCGTAAGTTTTACCCAATCCTGATCTTCAATATTTTTGAATTCTGACCTTAACTTCACATTAAATAAATTTTCTAATGCCGCAAGAGCTTTTTTGGCTTCTCTATCGTTATTGAACATTGCATCTATTTGGGTATGTTGCCAAAATTGCTGAGGCCCATTATGCGGTTCACCAAAAATCATCTCTTCATCATTGTTGTTTAAGTTTTTGTCTTGAATCGAAGAAGATAATGCTCCATGCTCTAAAAGAAAGTCACTAAATTCCTCTGCTTGGTCTCTTGTGGAAACAATGGATAGATTTATCCATGACATCCTATAATTTTTTCGCTAACTTATTTTCTAGGTAATGAATATTAACTCCACCTTCCTTAAAGGCTAAATCATCCAACAAGTCTCTATGCAATGCTATGTTGGTTTTTATACCTTCAATTAAAATTTCTGATAAAGCTATTTGCATTCTTGCAATAGCTTGCTCCCTGCTTGAACCATAACAAATTAATTTTCCTATCATAGAGTCATAATTTGATGGTACTTTGTACCCTCCATAAGCATGAGTATCTATTCTTACACCAGGACCTCCTGGAAGATGAAAGCGTGAAATAGTCCCTGGGGAAGGCATAAAAGTATAAGGGTCTTCAGCATTTAGTCGACATTCTATAGCGTGGCCATTTGATTGCACGTTTCTTTGTTTAATTTTTAATTTTTCACCAAAGGCAATTTTAATTTGCTCTTGAACTAAATCTAAGCCCGTAATCATTTCAGTAACCGTATGTTCAACCTGAAGTCGGGTATTCATTTCAATAAAAAAGAACTCTTCATTTTCATATAAAAATTCAAATGTTCCCGCACCCCGGTAACCAATTTTCTTACAGGCATCAGCGCATCTTTGGCCCATTTTCTCTCTTAATCTTTGAGGAATACCAGGAGCGGGAGCCTCTTCAATAACTTTTTGATTTCTTCGTTGCAAAGAACAGTCTCGGTCCCATAAATGAATAGCATTCCCCTGCCCATCGGCAAGGACTTGAAATTCAACATGACGAGGGGTTTCTAAATACTTTTCCATATAAACGGTAGCGTTTCCAAACGCTGCTTCAGCCTCGGCTTTGGTCATAGCAACCGAATTTAAGATAGCCGCTTCAGTATGAACGACGCGCATTCCACGACCACCCCCACCACCTGCTGCTTTTACTATGACGGGGTAACCAATTTTACGTGCAATTTCTTTAATTTCATCTGGGTCATCCGCTAATGCTCCCTCAGACCCTGGCACACAAGGAACCCCTGCTTTTTTCATAGCAACCTTCGCACTTACCTTGTCACCCATAAGCCTAATAGTTTCTGCTCGGGGCCCGATGAAAGTAAAGCCACTTTTTTCTACCCGCTCAGCAAAGTCTGCATTTTCCGATAGAAAGCCATAGCCAGGATGTATTGCCTGCGCATCAGTCACTTCGGCTGCACTTATAATTGCTGGGACATTAAGGTAACTTAAGTTAGAAGGGGCAGGGCCTATACAAACCGATTCATCTGATAATTTTACATACTTTGCATCGGCATCTGCTTGTGAGTAAACGGCAACTGTTTTAATGCCCATTTCACGACATGCCCTTAATATTCTTAAAGCTATTTCGCCACGATTGGCAATTAAAATTTTCTCAAACATAGTTTAATTGTCCAGACTATTCAATAATAAAAAGAGGTTCACCAAATTCAACTGGCTGCCCATTTTCTATAAGAATATTTTTTATTACGCCGTCTGCATCACTTTCTATTTCATTTAATATTTTCATGGCTTCGATGATACAAAGCGTATCTCCTTTTTTAACCGATGAACCCACTTCTACAAACGAACCTGCATCAGGCGATGATGCTCTATAAAAAGTACCCACCATAGGGGATGTTACTTGATGTCCTTGTTGCAGAGGGATAGGAGCTATGGTTTCAGTCGCGCTGGTTGGAATGTGCGATGCCGGCTGGTTCATTGGCGCTTGCATTTGCGGCATTTGCATATATTGCATAGGTTGTTGGGTATTATTGGGTTGGCGGCTTATTCTTACCTTTTCCTCTCCCTCAGTTAGCTCTATTTCTGCTATTCCAGATTCTTCAACCAAATCAATTAATTTTTTTAATTTTCTAAGATCCATATTTACCTCTTTAAATTATTTTTGTTGAGCGGCGTATCTTAACGCTGCAAGATAGCCCTCGGCACCAAAACCGCTTATGACTCCAACAGCTATATCGGAGAAGAAGGACTCTTTTCTAAAGGATTCTCTGGCGAATACATTTGAAAGGTGAACTTCAATGAAAGGAATGTTAATCGCTGCAAGAGCATCACGGATTGACACTGACGTATGCGTAAAAGCGGCAGGGTTGATAATAATAAAATCTACTTTTATGCTATGAATTTTATGAAGAATTTCTGCTTCACTGTTACTTTGAAACGTCTCAATAGCAATATTTAATTTTAATGCTTCGGCTTCAATTTGAGAATTAATGCCTTCTAAGGTAGTGCTTCCATAATGCTCAGGCTCTCTTTCTCCCAAGAGATTAAGATTGGGCCCATGAATCACTGCAACACTTTTTATCGCCATATCACACACTTTATTAAAAAAACTGAAATGACATTTTAGACGATTATGGTGTTATTTGTCTACAATTAGATTAATTTTAAAAGATTTTGAGGATTTTTTATCGAGTGCGCTGGCTTAGTGATTGATTTAAATCGCTTATTTTAACTTTACCATAAAACCTATTATTTATTGACCCATCTGGAGATATGATAACCGTAAAGGGAAGAACGCCCCTCTCATTGCCTAGAGATTTTGCCAAATTTACGCCCTCCATATCATTTGATACAAGAGATGGGTAATGAATGGGCACCTCCTCCTGAAATTTAATAACGTCATCGATGCCGTCAATAGCTATACCAATTAGTTGTACGCGGGTTTTTTTGTAAAAATCATTTAACTCCGGTATCTCTTCTCTGCAGGGAGCACACCATGTTGCCCAAAAATTAACAACCAACCATTCACCTTCATATTTATTTATAGGTAACATTTCTTTTTGCGTGCTCATTAGCTGCATACTAAACAATGCTTTGCTTTCTGGGTTTGAGCCCTCTAATGATTGTGTATGAAATAAAAATCCAGCACCTAATGAGACACATGAAAGCATGACAATCAAAAAAGTTTTCTTAATGCTCATAATCTATTATTTTCTCTAAGAGCATATTAAACTCTTCAGCATTTTTAAAGCCTATCACATCAAATTGTTTTAAATGGCGGCCCTTCTTGTCAAAAAACAGAATAGCAGGAGGGCCAAAAAGATTAAATGCCGTTAAAAGAGCCTTATCGTTAATACTATTGTCTGTTACATCAGCCTTTATCAAACTAAATTTCTTCATCGACATGATTACCTCTGGATTGGTAAAGGTATGTTTTTCATATTCTAGACAAGCCACACACCAGTCGGCATAAAAATCTAACATTGTTGGGAGTTCGTTTGTGGATTGTAGTTTAAGTTTAAGCTCATCAAGACTACTAACATGGTTAAATACAATATTTGATATTTGGTTATTTTTCTTTAACTCGTTGGATATATTTGAGATTAAAAGTGAGCCCGCAATAATAAAAAGTACTAATAAAGCAAAAATATTTTTTCGCTTAGTGTAGATAAAAGTTCGCTTTTTCCTAATACTAAAAAAGACAGCAACAGCTAAGATAGCCAGAAGCAAAGAAAAAAATAATAAGTCTGGCATAAGAGGTCTTAAGATATAAGCTGACATTGCAAGCAAAATAAAACCAATTATTTTCTTAATATAGTCCATCCATAACCCAGGTTTTGGAAGAAATGACTTGGAAGTAAACCCTATCAATAAGAGTGGCAAGCTCATACCTAATGCCAAGAACAATAAAGAGAGGCCACCAACAAATACATCTCCACTTTGACCTATGAATAATATAGCTGCAGCTAAAGGGGGTGCTACGCAAGGACTAAGAATTAATGCAGAAAAAAGGCCCATCAGAAAAACGCTAGTAATTCCTCCACCCATAAAGCGCTCAGTAAAGCTAGAAATAGTATTATTGGTGCCCAAAGGTATGTTAATTCTAATTACATCTAACATCATCAATGCAAACAACAAGAACATAGCGCTACTAAAGTATAAAAAATTTGTGTTTTGTATGCTGCTTGATAGTAATGTACCTGTAAACCCCGCAAAAACCCCAAGACTTGTGTAAGTAAAGCAAACACCTAAAACATAAGCAAAGGTGAGTGACCGGGCCTTCCTCTTACCTGAGGATATAATAATGCCAGATAATATTGGAACCATAGGGAGGACACAAGGCGTTACTGATAACAATATACCGGAGACTAAAAAGCCTAAGATTACTAGCACTAAATTATCATTAAGCATTTTATTTTTAATGGAAGAAATTTCGGATATGTCATGATTATTTGAGCCTTTATTAAGCTTAATAGTCAAAGGGATAGTGGTCGGGGGATAGCATAAGCCACTATCGCTGCATCCTTGAAATTTTAGACTGGCCTGTGCGATACCGTCAGGTTTTTTTCTAAATTTGGCTGAAAGCACAATACCGCCATAAAAAACCTCTTGTTTGCCAAAATACTCATCTTCCTTGATGGTTCCTGACGGGTAATTGATTTCGTAGGCTAATGGCTGGGTCGAAATAATTTCAAATTTGGATTTGTATAGATAATAACCCTCAGCTATATCAAGGGTGATGCGAAGATTTTTTTCCCCATCAAATTCAGCCTTAACTAATTTAAAAGCCTCGTCAGCCGGTAAAAATTTAGCTGCGCCCTTAACAAAAGTATTCTCTGCCTGGACGTTACCAACAAAAATGCTAATGCATAGTAAAAAAAACAATGATTTTATAAGCTTGGGCATCTTTTATTAGTTAATTGCAGTCTATAATAAGTGAATGAGAGTTACTTTACGTGCTTTAAGTTCGAAAAAACTACCTTAACCTTATTTTATCTTGAATTAAAACAACAAACTATTTTAATTAAAAAACTATGAGACTAATATTTATTTCAGCGTTATTTTTATTACCTTTCATTGAGATATGGGGCCTCTTCAAATTTGGTTCAATGTATGGCTGGTGGTTTTTTCTTTATATAGTTGTTATGGCCATCCTAGGTTGGCAACTCATTCAAGATGAAAAAGCGCTTGTCCTAGGTAAGTTGATGGGTATGATTGCGCAAGGCGGGAACTTGGCTGCGGCCATACTAGGGAGTGCTAAAAACTTGCTTGCTGGCGCGTTATTTATATTTCCTGGAATTTTTACCGATATGATTGGTTTTATTTTATTGATCATTCCAATTCAAACTTCAATAAATAATAACTTCCAGGACTTCAAATCAAATAAACCAACAACTAAAGATGATGCAATAGAGGGTGAGTATCGAAGGGAAGAAGACTAAAATGAGCCACAAAGTATTCATACAATCTGAAAGTATCAGCTTTGATATTAAGCCAAGCCAAACTATTTTAGAGGCTGCTATAGCAGCAGGCATTAATATTCCGTTTGGTTGCAGGAACGGCGGGTGTGGCTCCTGTAAAGGAAAGGTTCTTTCTGGAGAGGTATTTTGTGAGGAGTACCAACAATCTGCAATGACAGATGAAGAAAAGGCCAATGGATCAACCTTATGTTGCCAATCCTATGTTTCATCAGATGTGCGCTTAGAAATAAAACTAAATAAGGCAAATGACCCGTTGCATGAATCTAAAATTACGCCTGTGAGGGTAGAGGCTTTAACGAAGCTTAGTCATGATGTCATGAAAATGTTATTGAAATTGCCAGGGAACAGCACTCTAAAATTTACTGCTGGCCAGTACCTAGAGTTTATTATGGCTGATGGAAGCAGAAGGGCCTTTTCAATTGCAAGCCCGCCGCATCAGGAATTAATAGAGCTTCATTTAAGATTAATTGATGGCGGTAAGTTTACAAACTTCGTCTTTGAAGAAATGCAGGAAAAGTCTATCCATCGAATTGAAGCTCCAATAGGCCAATTTTATTTAAGGGACAGCGAGAAGCCGATTATTTTTATTTCGGGAGGTACAGGCTTTGCCCCAATAAAATCAGTCATAGAAGACATGATTCATCGTGATATAAAACGTACGACATATCTGTATCAGGGCGTTCGTGCCGAAAAAGATCTTTATATGCATGAGTTATGTTTAGGCTGGCAAAAAGAACACCAACATATTCACTACATACCAGTTTTTTCAGAACCAGAAAAAACCGACAATCAATCTATTAGAACTGGCTTAGTGCATCAAGCAGTGCTTGATGACTTTCAGTCATTTGAAAATTACCAAGCTTATAGCTGTGGTGCACCTATAGTAGTTCAAACAGCATTTAATGCATTAGTAGAAAAAGGTTTGTTGGAAGATGAGTTTTTTGCTGATGCTTTTACTTTTGCCCCACCAAAAAATAAAATTTAATTTTTATTTATTATTCGAACTATAGACTCATGACTGAGATCATCGGTAATAGTTATACTCGCAAAAATGCTTAACTCATTTTTTATTCTTATATGGTTAGCAATGACATGTACGGAAGATAACCAGGATAAATGATCAGTTAATTTATGCTGCATCAATTTTTTTGCACTTTCATAGCTGGTAACCAACATAAAAATATTATCAAATCGATCAATACTTTCCTTAATTTTTTCTAAATTCAGTCGTAAATAGTTTCTTGAGTAACATTCACCATAAGTTACAAGGCCCCCTTTTTTTTCTAAGCCTTTTCTCAGTGTTTCACGCCCACCCTTTCCACGAATAATTAATATTTTATGATTCTTTATGCCAGAAAAAATATCACTTTTAAGTAGATGTTCAGAGTCAAAAGAGTCGCGTGGGCAAAATACCTTACTATCAAAGGTTTCTTGGAGCAGTTTTTTAGTTGATGGGCCGATACAGGAAATTATCAAACTATTAGGAAGCGTTAAATGATGAAAATTCATGCGAGCTACAAAAAAACTTACCGCATTTGTGCTAATAAAAATGAGATGATGATAGCTAGACAAATCCTGAAGAATTAAATCAAATTCGGCATACTCGTTTAACGAGACTATTTCTGTTAATGGATGATGTAAAAACGTTACGTTATTTTTTTCGTAAAATGTTTGATCAACCAAGTTAGTCTTTACGGGCCTTGTTGATATGAATGCAACATTTTTCATAGTTCAGATAATAGTTCTTTTGCGCCTTGATCAATGAGAAGCTTGCTTAACGACTCGCCCAGTTTATAAAAGTCTATTTTACTGCCCTTAATTTCAGCATGAATAATTTTTTCCCCATTAGGAGAGGCGACAAAGCCATTAATTACCATATCATTCCCAGTAATAGAGGCATGTGCTCCCAGAGGCACCGTACAACTTCCTGCGAGCGAGCGGCTGACCATTCTCTCTGCTAACACACAACGAGAAGTATCTTCGTCATTGAGTGGCTTAAGGAGTAAATCAAGCTCTTCATTACCTGACAATATCTCAATACCTAAGGCTCCTTGACCAACAGCCGGGATACTAATATTTTTTTCTAAATACATGGTAATTTGATCTTTAAGGTTAAGCCTAATAAGTCCTGCGGCAGCCAATATGATCGCTCCATATTGGCCATGTTTTAGTTTAGAAAGCCGAGTTTGAAGATTACCTCTCAGCGGCTTTATCATGAGATTAGGATATTTTGCTTTTATTTGACTTTGTCGCCTTAAGCTTGAGGTTCCAACTACAGCGCCTGACGGCATTTCATCAAGAGATTTAAATTGGAGAGAGATGAAGGCATCTCTCGGATCTTCTCTTGCAGTAATGGCCGATAACTGAAAATCTTCATAGATGTCCATAGGCAAATCTTTCATCGAATGTACAGCTAAATCCGCTTCTTTTTGCAGCAGAGCTTGTTCTAGCTCTTTAATGAATAGGCCCTTACCGCCAATGGTGGCAAGGGATTGATCTAGAATGATATCGCCTTGTGTTTTGAAGCCTTTTATTTCGATAGTCAGATGGGGGTAAAGTTTTTTCAGTTGTGATTTTATATGTTCAGCTTGCCACATAGCAAGCGGACTCTCTCTAGATGCAATGGTAATTTTTTCAATCATAATTAAATAGAATTTTAGCACAGACCCGACATTGCAATTTCATATATAATTCAGGTAAATAAAGACTTAAAGTGATATTTAAATTAATGAATAAAAAACAAACAAAATGGTCAGAAAGATTTTCAGAGCCTACAAAAGAAGTAGTAAAAAGGTTCACAGGATCCGTTAATTTTGACAAAAGACTCGCATTGGTGGATATCCAAGGATCTCTCGCGCATGCTGAAATGCTAATGAAGCAAAAAATTATTCTAATTAAAGATTATAAGGCTATTGAGAAAGGGCTTAATCAAATTAGAAAAGAGGTTATCAATAATAAGTTTGAATGGTCGTTAGATTTTGAAGATGTTCACTTAAATATAGAAAAAAGGTTAACGGATATTATTGGTGATTCGGGCAAGAAATTGCACACCGGAAGGTCAAGAAATGATCAAGTAGCTACCGATATGAGACTGTACCTTAGAGGTGCTGTTGATAGCATTATTGATCAGATCAATCATTTGCAGAAAGCAACGCTTGTTTTGGCAGAAGATCATATTACAACGATTATGCCTGGCCTTACGCATTTACAGGTCGCTCAACCGGTAAGTTTCGCCCATCATTTGTTAGCATATGTCGAGATGCTAGACAGAGATAAATCCAGGCTTGTAGATGCAAGAAAGAGGATGAATCTTTTACCTTTAGGCGCCGCAGCTCTTGCAGGAACGTCTTATCCAATTAATAGAAATTTTGTCGCAAAAAAACTTGGTTTCGATGGAATAATCGAGAACTCAATGGATGCTGTTTCTGATAGAGATTTTTTGATTGAGTTTAACTCCGCCGCAGCCATCCTTATGATGCATTTGTCCAGATGGTCAGAGGAGCTAATCATGTGGTCTAGCCCGTTCTTTGGTTATATTGAGATATCAGACAGTTTTTGTACAGGATCAAGCATAATGCCTCAGAAAAAAAATCCGGATGTTCCTGAGCTTGTGAGAGGAAAAACCGGGAGAGTTTATGGGCATTTGATGTCGCTGCTAACGCTTATGAAGTCTCAACCACTCGCTTATAATAAAGACAATCAAGAAGATAAAGAGCCAATATTTGATGTGATTGATACACTTCAAGATACATTGGAAATATTTCCTGAGATGATAGCTGAACTCAAGGTATTCCCTGAAAATATGCAGGTTGCTGCAATGAAAGGCTATGCAACAGCTACAGATCTTGCGGATTATCTAGTGAATAAGGGGCTACCGTTTAGAGAGTCGCATGGCATTGTGGCTAGGGTGGTAAAAGAGGCAGTTAGCAAAAATTGCGACATTAGTGAATTTCAGTTAAGTGCACTACAGAAATTTTCCTCTGTGATTGATAAGGATGTATACAAATACTTAACGCTTGAAGGATCAATTCAATCAAGGAAGCATGTTGGAGGTACAGCTTTTAGTGCCGTTAAAAAGGCTATTGCAAAAGCTAAAATAAAATTAAAGTGATCTCTACCTTAGCAGCGTGCTAAGGTCGTACCCAGCGCTTGCAGTAAGCTCTAGAATTTCCTTTGAAGATCTATCGCTAGATTCAGAAAGCGCCCACAACATGGATGACCTTGTTCCCGTTCTACAATATGCAAAAATAGGTTTTTGAGCATTAACATAGTGGGACTTAAAATCTGATACATCTTTTTGGGTAATGGCATTACCTATGACAGGCTGGTGAATAAAGTTTATCTCCAAAGCTTTGGCTATCTTTTCAAGTTCGGTTGCACTTGGTTGATTAGGTTCTTCTGAATCTGGACGATTGCAAAAAATAGTTTGAAACCCATGCTGTTTTAACAATGCAATGTCATCGGCTTGAATTTGATCTGATACTACGTAATCTTCGATAATTTTATTTAGCTTCATTTCTAATGATCCCTCATAAAAATTTGTAATAATTCATTCAAAAATTGTTGACCTAATATGGTAGGTTTTATCATATCACTGGTTTCAACCAGCAGCTTTTTATCTTTAGCCTCATCTAATTCTTTTTTAATTTGATCTAGAGAGATTCCAGTATTTGATGAGAACAGTTTTTTCTTGAATCCTTGATTTAATCTAAGAGCATTCATCATAAACTCAAAAATTAATTCATTCTGTGTCAGTAACTTTTCTTCAATAAAGGGACTATTTTTTTTAATGCTATCAATATATTGGCTAGGATTCTTATAACAAGAAAACCGTTTTTGATGATTGTCTTCCAATGTAATTTTACTGTGTGCTCCTGCCCCAAAGCCCAAATAATCTCCAAATTCCCAGTAATTCATATTGTGCCTACAATGCTTAAATTCCTTAGCAAAAGCTGAAGTCTCATAATGATGAAAATTATGTTCTGCCAATGTCTGGATAATAATGTCTCCCATATCTGCGCTATCATCTTCGCTCGGGAGTGACGGAGGAAATTTGTGAAAAATAGTATTGGGCTCAATAGTGAGATGATAGTAAGAAATATGATCGGGTTTAATCGCTAATGCTGTGTTGATATCCTCTAATAAGTCCGTTTGAGTTTGATTAGGTAAGGCAAACATCAGGTCAAGGTTGATATTGCTAAACAACTTTCTTGCCCATTGAGCTGCTTCGAAGGCTTGCTCTTTATCATGTATGCGCTCTAAAATCTTTAGATGTCCGTTGTTAAAGCTTTGAATACCTAAGGACACTCTATTAACACCCACCTGCTTATAGCCTTCAAAATAGCTTTTATCCATAGTTCCAGGATTTGCCTCGAGGGTAATCTCACAATCATTCATCAATTTAAATTGATGAGATATAGCCAAAATGATTCTATTTATTGAATCGGGTGAAAATAGACTTGGTGTGCCCCCGCCAAAAAATATTGAATGTATTGTTCGTCTAGAATAATCATTTGATATCGCAATTTGGCTCAACAATGCATCTGTATATATTTTTTCTTGATCTTCAATTGAACTGTTACGCAGTTCGTGCGAATTGAAGTCACAATAAGGACATTTATGAATGCACCAAGGTATGTGTACATAAATAGAAAGAGGCTTATTATCCAAATTGTTGTCGATAAGGTTTTTTGCCAAGAATTTTATTTCTTTTTGATAGGGTTGTGAAGGTTATTAATTATATAGCGAAGTGTTTCGCGCATTTGCCCGTCTTGAACTTCCATAAGCAAGCCGTCCTCAAAAGCATCTTGAACTATTTGTTGTATTTCATCAAAGTTATCTCCCATAACTTTGATTTTTTCAGTACACGAAACGATGGTGTCATCATCACGTTTCCATACAGGCCAATTTTTATTTTTATTTTTCTTAGTCATAAATCATTTTAAGTTTATGTGTTAATTTTTGCAAAGCTTGTGCCCTGTGACTGATTCGGTTTTTTATATCAAACTCTAGTTCAGCTGACGATTTTTCGGTTTTATAATCAAGGAATATAGGGTCGTAGCCGAAACCATTAGCCCCTCTTGGGTTTTTCAATATTTCACCCGCCCAAATACCCTCTGTAATTAATGGCTCAGGATCTAAGTAATGCCGAATAAATACCATAGAACAGTGAAAATGAGCCTTACGATTAGCCTCATTGCTTAAAGTGTCAAGGAGTTTGATAATATTTTCTTTGTCAGTAGCTGCCGGACCAGCATACCTTGCTGAATGAATACCAGGCCCCCCCTCAAGGATGTCAACACAAATACCGGAATCATCAGCAATAGCTGGCAAGCCGGTTTTTTTTGAAGCATGCCTAGCTTTAGCCAAAGCATTTTCTATGAATGTGTCAAACGGTTCCGGGCAGGATTCAATATTAAGATCTGATAGTGAACAGAACTGTACATTACTCATGCCCATTAAATCTGTTATTTCAGCCAGTTTTTTAGGATTATTGGTTGCGATAATAATTTTTTGCATGAGAGTTATTTGTTTAATGCTTCTGATTGCATCTGTATGATCGATTGAATGCCTTTTGATGCTACAAGAATCAATTGATCCATCTCATCTTTGGTAAAGGGCATACCTTCAGCAGTACCCTGAATTTCAACAAAGCACCCTTTTCCTGTCATAACAAAATTCATGTCCGTATCACACTCTGAGTCCTCCGAATAATCTAAATCTAATAAAATATCAGCACCTTTGATGCCTGCTGATATTGCTGCAATCGAGTCGATAATCGGAGACTCGGTGAGTTTTTTATTTTTAAGCAAATGGTCAATTGCGTCATGAAGGGCCACATAAGAACCAGAAATACTTGCTGTTCTTGTTCCACCATCTGCCTGAATAACATCACAGTCTATGAAAATTGTTCTTTCCCCCAGCTTTTTTAAGTCGATAATAGCCCGCAAACTCCTTCCAATTAAGCGTTGAATTTCTTGAGTCCTCCCGGATTGCTTCCCTCTAGCAGATTCTCTACCCATTCTGGATGATGTAGACCGAGGAAGCATGCCATACTCAGCAGTAACCCATCCCTGGCCTTTACCTTTTAAAAATGACGGAACATTTTCTTCAATACTCGCATTACAAATAACGTGAGTGTCGCCACATTTAACCAACACTGATCCTTCAGCATGTTTAGTATAATTTCTTATAAATTCTATAGGCCTTAGTTCATCAGCACTTCTTTTTAACGCTCGCATTTTGTTAACCTTTATTTTTTATGTTGTAGTTATGTGATTATAGTCTATCAAAAACCTCTAAATTAAACTCTTTACATTGTTTCTAGTTATAATTAAGGAATAAGTAAAATCGTAATTCAATAGGGCTAAAGGTAAATCATGACTTCGAGTATGACGGGATTTTGTTTTAAAGAAAAACAGATTAAAGGTGCTAGTTTAATTATTGAGCTTAAGACATTGAATAGTAGATATTTCGAGCTGAATCTTAGGCTTGCAGACCAATTGAAAATTTATGAATCTAAAGTTCGGGAGATGATTTCAGCTAAAATTTCGAGGGGCAAAGTTGACTGTAGGATCTTCTTAAAAATAGAAGAGAACCAAGCTACTGCTTATTCAGTAAATCCAGCCGAACTAAAGACAATAGTAAATGCCACGGAAAAAATTGCAAAATCGCTAAAAAACCCGGCACCCATTAATCCTATTGATATTCTAGGTCTTCTCTCTAATCAGACAAAGGTTTCTCTGGATAAAAATATACGAAAAGACGTTTTGGATTTTTTAGACGATTCTCTTGGAATGTTAGTTAATGATAGACAAAGAGAGGGTAGTAAGATCAGAACTGTCATTTTAAAAAATATCAAATTGGTGGAGTTATTAGTTGGCAGGGCAAAAAAGATTATGCCGAAAGTCATTAAAAAACATCAAAGTAAAATTACCAAAAAATTCAAAGAGGCTCTTTTAGATATTGATGACTCAAGGTTAAAACAGGAATTTTTACTTTTTATTCAAAAAAGCGACATTACTGAAGAGATAGATCGAATTGAATCGCATATAATTGAGCTTAAAAGGTTAATTAATGGGTCGATCCCATCCGGAAAAAAAATGGATTTTTTAATGCAAGAGTTTAACAGAGAAGCAAATACTATAGGCTCCAAAGCAATTTCGGTTGATATCTCTAATATATCAATTGAATTAAAAGTGTATATTGAACAGATTAGAGAACAAATACAGAATATAGAATAATGACCAATCAATTTCTCGGCAATTTATTTATTATATCTGCGGCATCAGGCACGGGTAAAACATCTTTAGTCAAAGAAATATTAGCCCATAACAAAGATATATCCATTTCAATTTCTCATACAACACGACTTGCAAGACTGGCTGAAATTGAGGGGAAAGACTATTTTTTTGTTACAGAAAGAAAGTTCAAAGAAATGCAAGCAGACGAAGCGTTCTTTGAGAGCGCAGAATGTCACGGATCTTTTTACGGGACATCCAAAGAATCTATTAATCAAATACGTGAAGCGGGTAAAGACATTATTCTAGAAATAGACTGGCAAGGTGCCGTGAGTATAAAGGCAATATTTCCTGAAGCGGTAAGTATATTTATATTACCTCCTAGCATGGAAAAGTTAGAGGAAAGATTAAGAGCTAGAGGCCAAGATTCGGAGCAAACAATCATTAAAAGATTGGCAGCAGCGAGGAGTGAAATGAGTCATATTGAAAAATTTGATTATGTTACAATCAACGATGATTTCGATGATGCATTAAAGCAGTTACAAGCAATCATATTGGCTGAAAGATTAAAAACTAACAGTCAAATGAAAACGCATTATCAATTAATTAATCAACTCACGAAACAACCCTAGGAATAAATAAAATGGCACGAATAACTATAGACGATTGTTTGGAACAAATACCAAATCGATTTCAATTAACATTAGTAGCATCACTAAGATGTAGACAGCTATCTAATGGAGCTGAGCCTTTGCTTGATGTAGAAGGTTCAAATGACAAGCCATCAGTAATTGCTTTGCGTGAAATCGCTGCAGGTCTAATTGGCGAAGATATTTTAATCAAAAACATCACTTAGAAACTTAATTTCTATTGGGGGGATAAATGGCTAAAACCGCTAAATCTCATTCGGCGGAAACAACACAAGTAGAGCTGCCCCCGCTCTTACCTGCTGACAGGCACAATTCAAGACTAACCCTGATTATTAAAGAATATCTTCAGCCAGACGAAATAGCATTAGTTTGGAAAGCCTACCGTTTAAGTAAAAAAGCCCACGAAGGACAAAAAAGAAGTAGCGGGGAAGACTACATTACGCACCCTGTTTCTGTTGCATGCATAGCAGCAAGATTTCATTTAGATGCTGCATCGATTCAAGCAGCTCTATTGCACGACGTTGTTGAAGACACCAACGTATCGTTAGAAAGTATAGCAAAACAATTTACGCCGCAAGTAGCTAAGCTTGTAGAGGGCCTATCAAAACTCGATAAAATTCATTTTGATGATGCCAGTCATGCACAGGCAGAAAACTTTAGAAAAATGCTTTTAGCAATGTCTCAAGATGTAAGAGTGATTCTGGTAAAGTTGGCAGATCGATTGCACAACATGCAGACTCTTGAGCATTTAAAACCGGAAAAAAGATTACGAATCGCCCAGGAAACCTTGGATATTTATTCTCCTATAGCTAATCGATTGGGGCTTAATAATCTATATCAGGAGCTTGAAGACCTAGCATTTAGATATATTCATCCATTAAGATATAAAACAATACACAAAGCCATTTTAGCGGCTCGCGGAAATCGTAAGGAAGTTGTCGGAAAAATTCTTGATGATATAAATAGCAAGCTTCAAACATATCAGTTAAAAGCTCAAGCCACAGGAAGAGAGAAAAACGAATCTAGCATTCATCGAAAAATGCTTAAAAAACATACGTCCTTTTCTCAGATTAACGATATCTATGCATTTAGGATAATTGTTGAAGATCAAGGCAGTTGTTATACTGCCTTAGGTGCACTCCATTCTCTTTATAAGCCTATAGCCGGTAAATTTAAAGATTACATCGCCATACCAAAAGCTAACGGCTACCAATCTCTCCATACAACGTTGTTCGGCCCATTTGGAACCCCAGTAGAAGTCCAAATAAGAACAGAGTCAATGCATAATTTAGCCGAAGCAGGAGTAGCGGCCCATTGGCTGTATAAAACAAAAGATTCCCATGTGACTCAGCTTCAACAACAAACCAATCAATGGTTAAAAAAATTACTAGAAATGCAATCGGACGAATTAGATTCTCTTGAGTTCCTTGAGCATTTAAAGATAGATTTATTTCCCGACGAGGTTTATGTATTTACTCCCAAGGGCAAGATTCTGGCTTTACCCAAGGGGTCGTCTACTGTTGATTTTGCTTATGCTGTGCATAGCGATGTAGGAAATCATGCTGTTGCGGTTAAGATAAATCAAGAGCTTGTTCCTTTAAGAGAAGAGATAAAGACGGGGGACCATATAGAAATTATTACAGCCCCATTAGCAAAACCTAATCCTGCTTGGATGAATTTTGTTATTACAGGTAAAGCACGATCTCAGATTAGGAGCTATTTAAGGTCTGCGGAGTCAAATGATTTAGTTATCCTGGGCTACAGTATGCTTAATAATGCATTAAAAGCTTTTCGTATCGATCCAGATTTGATCAAAAAGAAACATTGGGATAAATTAATTCTCGATTATCACCTTAAATCAAAAGAAGATGTACTGGTTGAGATTGCATTAGGAAAAAAAGTAAACGTAATGGTTGCACATCAGTTGACTAATATTATGGATGGTGTAAAAAAAACAAAAAGCCAATCGAAGTTTTTGGATATTATTACCATTAAAGGCTCTGATGACATGGCAATTGAACTTGCAAGTTGCTGTCACCCCATACCAGGAGATCCTATTTTAGGTTATATCAATAAAGATCGAGGGTTAATTATTCATACGCATGACTGCCCTACTATTAAAAAATATAATTTAGACCCAGAAAGATGGGTCGATGTAGAGTGGGAGCCTAACGCCGACAAATTGTATAAAGTAAGCTTGTCTGTTCTCGTGGCAAATGAGACTGGAATGCTTGCTAAAATGGCAAGTGCAATCGCACAAGCGTCGTCCAACATAGAAAACGTCAGTTTTGATGAATCAGACGGCAGTAATTTTGTTAGTATTAATTTTGTAGTGCAGGTTAAGGACCGTATACACCTCGCTGAAGTTATTCGTAGCTTAAGAAGAATTTCTAAAGTTAGTCGGATTAATCGATTGAAGACAATTAAATAAATCATGGAGCAAAAATGACAAAAGAAATAGTTAGCACTAATAAAGCGCCAAAAGCTATAGGTACTTATTCACAAGCAGTTAAAAAAAATAATCTAATTTTCCTGTCTGGACAAATACCGTTACATCCAGAAACGATGGAATTAGTTGATGGCATAGAAACACAAATACATCAAGTTTTTCAAAACATTTTAGCGGTCATAGAAGCAGCCGAAGCTTCAGTAGATGATGTGGTAAAGCTAAATATTTATCTTACTGATTTAACCCATTTCGCATTAGTAAACGAAATTATGGCTCAATACTTTTCTGAACCTTATCCAGCTAGAGCAGCGATAGGGGTTGCTTCTCTCCCGAAAGGCGCCTTAGTTGAAGCAGATGGATTTCTCGTAATAGGCGAGTAAATCTTAATATTGCTTGCTTCACTATTTACAGAAAAACAAATATCTAAACTAAAAAAATTAGGCATTAAAAGCATTTTTGATCTTTTGCTTCATCTGCCATTAAAGTATTTAGATAAAACTAAGGTCAACCGGATTGCTGATGTTGCTCTTGGAAGGAGCTATCAGATAGAAGGTAAAGTAACCTATGTAAAAACTTCTTATCAGCCAAGAAAAAATTTAATCGTTGTAATAGAAGATGAAACCGGACCATTACAGCTCAGATTTCTTAATTTTTACTCAAGTCAAATTCATCAATTTGAGAAAGGCGTTATGGTCCGGGTTTATGGTGAAATCAACCCTAAATCTTTTGTAACAGAAATCATTCACCCTGAGTATGAGATTCTTAAAACAAACAAACCTTTACCGGAACATCTAACCCCTATATATCCATTAACAAGTGGGCTCGGGCAGAAATCAATATTGAGTTTTGTAAAAAGAGGTTTTGATCACATAGCTAAAAAAAATATTTTTCCTGACCACTTTCCTGAGCTAAATATCAAAAGAAACTTACCCGACCTGATGGTTTCATTAAAAAAATTGCATATGCCTATCAGTAATCAATCTTCTGATCTTGAAGCGTATCGTAAGAAGCTCGTTTATGATGAGTTATTGGCCCACCAACTTTTTTTTCGAGGACTATATCACCAACAAAAAAATTATGTAGCCAAATCAATAAAATTTGATAACGACTTTCATGAGGCTCTTGTTTCATCATTAGGGTTTACATTAACTACACACCAAACAAATTGTTTTAATGAAATTATGAGCGATCTTAGCCGTTCTTTTCCCATGAATCGATTGCTTCAGGGGGATGTGGGCAGTGGCAAAACAATTGTAGCTACGATGGCAGCATTGCAAGCCATAAAGAATGGTGGGCAGGTAGGATTCATGGCGCCTACAGAGATATTAGCAGAACAGCATTTTATTAAGCTGAAGGAATGGTTAAATCCGTTACATATTTCGGTAGCATTCTTATCAGGGAGCATTTCATTAGCGGAAAAAAAAATTATATATGCCAAGTTAATTAAAGGGGACATCGATTTACTAGTGGGTACGCATGCATTAATACAAGACAAAGTGAAATTTAAATCACTCGCCCTTTATATTATTGATGAGCAACACCGTTTTGGAGTAGAACAAAGACTTCAAATTAGAAGCAACAATATAACCAGCACTCATGTGGAAGCCCACCAATTAATGATGAGTGCTACGCCAATACCCAGAACATTATCAATGAGTTATTTTGCTGATATGGATATCTCAACCATTAGTGAGCTCCCTCCTGGAAGACAGCCTATAAAAACTAAAATAATATCTGATACAAGAAGAGGGGAGCTATTAGCAGTTATTCAAAAACATTGTAATGAGGGCAACCAGGTCTATTGGGTTTGTCCGCTCATAGAGGAAAGTGAAACATTGCAGCTAGAAACGGTAGAAACAACATTTCAGCAAGTATCAAATTTTTTTCAATCTCAGAAAATAGCTTTAATTCATGGAAGGATGAAGCAAAAAGAAAAAGAAACTATTATGCAAAGATTTAAGTCCGGTGATATTCATATTTTGGTAGCTACAACAGTTATTGAGGTCGGAGTGGATGTGCCAAATGCGACTATGATGATCATAGAAAATGCAGAAAGAATGGGTCTTTCTCAGCTTCATCAGTTAAGAGGAAGAGTCGGAAGAGGCTCAAAGGAAAGTACCTGTATTTTATTGTATGGAAAGAAATTGACTGATATTGCAAAAGAAAGATTGAGAATAATTTATGAAAATACGGATGGATTCAAAGTATCTGAATCAGACCTTAAATTACGGGGACCTGGGGAATTCTTAGGGGTGAGGCAAAGCGGATTACCTTCTTTGAAAATTGCTGATATCAATAAAGATGAAGAGATATTAGCTTTAGCTAAAAGTGATGCGGAATATCTTTTGAAGACAAAACATAATGGCATACAATCACATCTTCAAAGATGGATTAGCAACTACCAAGAGATTACTCGGACTTAAAATGCATTGGCAAAAAAAATACAGCGCTTTAACTAACGAGCCCAATATCAGCTATGAGAATTTAAGTTGTTGGCTTAAGAATAGAAAATCGCTTACTAATCATTTAAAAAATCTTGCTGATTTGAGAATTGAACAAATTACATCCAATAATAAAAATTTTTCACTGTCTGAAAAGTATTATTTTAAACCTTTTAGAGCTGAGTCACTTTATCTAAGAGAAGTGCTCATTTATGCTAACAATTTCCCAGTTATGTATGCACGCACGGTGCTTCCTTATAAATATTTGCGAGGACATTGGAAAGATATAAAAAAGTTAAAAACCAGCCCTTTGTCCAGCGTTGTTTATGAGCGAGCTTCCATCAAACGCTCTAGCTTTACTTATGCAACGTCAGCAACATGCAATGGTGTAAAAAAAGTTATGCCTTACGGTTCATTAGAGAAAGATTTTGTAATTGCGAGACAATCGTCTTTTACATACAAACAAAAATCAATTTTACTATCTGAGTTCTTTTTTAAGGCTTTGAATAAATTTGATTACTAATTTTAAAAATTACTATGACTTATTATTGCTGGCTAGGTTAAACAAGCCTATAGGAATTTTTTTATTGTTGTGGCCAACATTGACAGCCCTATGGTTTTCTTCAGGTCAATTACCAGAAGTAAAATTAATCGTTATTTTTACTTTGGGCACTGTTTTAATGCGCTCAGCTGGCTGTATTGCAAATGACATAGCAGACAGAAATATTGATGCAAAGGTGAAAAGAACAAAAAATAGGCCTTTAGCTCTTGGCGACATAAGCCTACTAGCCGCTTTTGCATTTTTACTAATATTGGTTGTTATAAGCTTTATCCTTGTATCGCAGCTTAATCCTTTTGCCGTATTTTTATCATTCCTTGCATTAATTTCGGCCCTCATTTATCCCTTTTCTAAAAGGTTTTTTAAAATTCCTCAGTTCTTTTTAGGGGTTGCATTCGGTTTTGGCATCTTAATGACTTTTGCGGTAACACAAAATAGTATTCCAGCTGAAGGATGGCTTCTCTTTGCTGCTAATTTATTATGGGTCATGGGGTATGACTCTCATTATGCATTGATGGATGTAGAGGATGATAAAAAGCTTGCTGTGTATTCTTCTGCTAAAACATTAGGGAGTCTCACTACTTTCTTTATTATCATAAGTTTTATAGCAATGTATTTAATTTATCTCTATATTGGGCTTAAATTCACGTATTCTTATGCTTATTATGCGTCAATGTTATTGGCTGTTTTTATTAGCAGCTATGGAGTTCTGATTGGATGCGGCAAGAAACCAACAAATAATTACAAAGCCTTTATAGCTAATAATTACGTAGGATTTTTTGTATTTTTAGCATTTGTTTCTCAAATTCAATAAATATGAACGGATAAAGCCTAAATGATTGACAAATAGCATACTAATAGAATAAAATTCGCCTCTTAATTTTTTAAATGCATGGTAAGAAATACACAATGAAAACATTTTCAGCAAAGTCACATGAAGTAAAGCGCGATTGGTTGCTTGTAGATGCAACAGATGCGACACTGGGTCGCCTAGCAAGTGCTATAGCACATCGCCTTAGAGGTAAACATAAGGCTATTTATACCCCTCATGTTGATACAGGTGATTATATTGTAGTGATTAATGCAGATAAGCTTAAAGTTACAGGTGACAAATCTGAAGGTAAAATATATTATCGACATTCAGGTTACCCTGGTGGACTGTACTCAACCAATTTTAAAAAAATGCAAGACCGATTTCCAGGAAGAGCATTAGAGAAAGCAGTAAAAGGTATGTTACCTAAAGGCCCTCTAGGCTATGCAATGGTAAAGAAATTGAAAGTTTATGCTGGTGAGCAACATGGACATGAAGCCCAACAGCCTCAACTAACAACATTTTAATTCAGGATACTTATGATAGGTAAATATTATTACGGCACAGGAAGAAGAAAAAGCTCAGTGGCTAGGGTATTCATTCAGCCAGGTAAAGGCGCAATTGTTATAAACAATAAGCCTGTAGATGAGTATTTTTCAAGATACACATCCCAGATGATTTTAAAGCAACCATTAGAGCTGACTGATAACACCTCAACGTTTGATATAAAAGTTAATGTTGTCGGTGGTGGGGAGTCTGGTCAAGCTGGTGCAGTAAGACACGGAATTACACGCGCACTTATGGACTATGATTTGTCGCTTAAGCCAGATCTTTCAAAAGCAGGTTATGTTACAAGAGATAGCCGTGAGGTTGAGCGTAAGAAAGTAGGTTTTAGAAAAGCTAGACGTAAGAAGCAATTCTCGAAACGTTAAGATTTCAATAAAAAAAGCCGCTTATAGCGGCTTTTTTTTTCTCAACATTTATTTTTATATAAGACTAAAATAAGATTAATGAAAAATAAGATAAAAGTTAGTGTGGTCGGAGGAACTGGATATACTGGGGTAGAGTTGCTGAGACTGCTTTCGCAGCACCCCTATGTAGAAATTCATCATATCACCTCCAGAGGTGATGAGGGAAAGCTTGTCGCAGATATTTACCCATCTATGAGGGGGATTATTTCCAATCAATTTATTAATCCAGACAAAGCTGACTTAAAAAATTCGGACCTTGTTTTTTTTGCTACCCCAAATGGCATTGCTATGAATTATGCAAAAAACCTTCTCAGTGAAGGGGTTAAGATTATTGATTTAGCAGCAGATTTTAGGATAAAAGACGTTGCTGTTTGGGAGAAGTGGTATGGTATGGCTCATACAAGCAAAGATTTGCTGGGTGAGGCTGTTTATGGTCTGCCAGAAATCAATAGAGAAAAAATTAAAAAGGCTAGATTGGTTGCAAATCCCGGGTGTTATCCTACAGCTATTCAGCTTGGTTTATTGCCGTTAATTAAAAATAATTTAATCAACAAAAATAATATCATCGCGGATGCTAAATCTGGGATTAGTGGAGCTGGGAAGAAGTTAGAACCATCATTTTTAATGGCAGAAGCATCCGAGAGCTTTAAGGCCTATGGAATAGAAGGACACAGACACTTACCAGAGATGGAAGAAAATTTAAGTGCGTGTGCAAATGGTGAGAGAGTAAAGCTGACTTTTGTCCCCCATTTATTGCCTATGGTAAGAGGAATTCATGCAACTTTGTATGTAGATGCTACCGAGGAATTTGATTTATCAGCCTTATATGAAAACTTTTACAGCAAAGAGCCTTTTGTCGATATTATGCCCGAAAGTACATGCCCTGATACAAAATCAGTAAGGGCATCAAATATTTGCCGCATTGCTCCACATAAGGAAATAGGAACTAGCAGAATCATCATTCTTTCTGTAATAGATAATTTAATGAAAGGCGCAGCAGGACAAGCTGTTCAGAACATGAATATTATGATGGGATTTGAAGAGGTGGCTGGTTTAGTTTTAGGACCTATAACTCCATAACAATGATATCTAAAAAAAGAAAACAGAGGGTAACAAGGAGTAAAGCAAGCATCAAACTAGGAAGCTCCTGGTTGAATTATATATTGATTAGTATATTGGCTATGTCAATTGGCTTTGGCGCCGGTTATAGCTTATTTGATGGTGGGGGCGCAACGAGCTTTCTTATGGAAATTGTAGAGCTTGATTCAAGAAATAAAGAACTAGAAAACAATCTGGTGAATAAGGAATTAGATATTAAAGTGCGGACTATCACATATGATAAAATTGCAGAGGAATTAGCTGCAGCGAAAAAAGAAAATAACGAGTTAAAAGAAGAAGTTCTATTCTATGAAAAAATTGTTGGTAAGCGAAAAAAATAATGGCCTTTAAGCGAAAAAAAAAGTTTCAATTAGACACCTTGATTGACGCAGATATGATTATTCGAGGTAATACGACTTTGACTGGGGGCATTAGACTTGACGGAAAAATATATGGCAATCTAACTGTTTTAGATGGTCAGGACGGCACTTTAATCATGGGAGAAAATAGCGTTATTAAAGGAAACGTTATTGTGCCTACTGCAATAATTGGAGGAAAGATCACGGGCAATATTAAGTGCCTAGATTATTTGGAAGTCCATTCCAACGCAGTGATTAACGGAGATATTCAATATAATCTAATTGAGCTTCATGCAGGTGCTAAAATAAACTCAAGACTTAAAATAATGACTAAAAGTGAGATTAAGAAAGAAACTCAAACAATAAGTAAGATTAATAAAGAGGAAAAGTAAAAATGACAACAGCTGAACTAAAAATGCCAACACCAGTAAACTTCACTGATAATGCGGTAAACAAAGTGAAGGCGTTGATTGAGGAGGAAGGTACACCAGACCTTAAGCTCAGAGTATTCGTTAGTGGCGGGGGATGCTCAGGTTTCCAGTACGGATTTACTTTTGAGGAATCTGTCAATGATGATGATACGCAGGTGACCAAAGATACGGTTACATTGCTTATAGACCCAATGAGTCTGCAGTACTTAACGGGTGCAGAGATTGATTACCAGGACAACGTTCAGGGTTCTCAATTTGTTATTAAGAACCCAAATGCAGAAACTACCTGTGGATGTGGGTCATCTTTTTCGGTTTAAATAACTAAGGGACGTCTCTTCTCGTTTTGCCGTTATAAATTTGGCGTGGCCTCCCAATTTTATTTTCTGAACTTGCCATCATTTCATCCCAATGAGCTATCCACCCAGCAGTCCGGGCCAGGGCAAATACTGCTGTAAACATAGAGTTAGGTATACCCATTGCTTTCATTACAATGCCAGAATAGAAATCGACATTTGGATATAACTTTTTCTCAATAAAGTATTCATCTTCTAAAGCAATTTTCTCTAATTTTCTAGCAAGCTTAAATAAAGGTTCGTTATTGAGATCTAATTCGTCCAACACTTCATGGCAAGTGATTTTCATAATCTCTGCCCGCGGGTCCTTGTTTTTGTAAACGCGATGTCCAAATCCCATTAACCTAAAATCATCGTCCTTGTCTTTGGCTCTTTTAATATATTCATTAATACGCGATTCGGTTTTGATTTCGTTAAGCATCTTTAGCGTTGCCTCATTTGCCCCTCCATGAGCAGGTCCCCACAATGATGCAATTCCTGATGCAATGCACGCATAAGGATTTGCACCAGACGAACCCACTAAACGCACAGTAGAGGTTGACGCGTTTTGTTCATGATCGGCATGAAGAATTAAAATTCTTTCAAATGCACGCGTAATAACTGGATTTAGTTGGTATGGCTTGTTAGGACTAGAAAACATCATATTTAAAATATTCTCAACATAACTTAGCTCATGGGTTGGGTAAACAAAGGGTAAACCCAGATTGTAGTTATGGCTCCATGCAGCAATTGTCGGTATTTTTGCAAGCAGTCTATTAGCTGATAACTTACGATGATTGCGATTATTAATATTCATATCATCAAAATAAAATGCCGCCATTGAACCAACCACACCAATCATCACTGCCATTGGATGGGCATCTCTTCTGAAACCTCGAAACACATTATTTAACTGATCATGAAGAAGGCTTTGCCCGTTAATGGTAGACGAAAAAATTTGCTTTTCCTTGATGTTAGGCATGTTGCCGTTGAAAAGCAAATAGGCGACATCTAAAAAGTCGGATTTTTCTGCTAGCTGTTCAATCGGGAAACCCCTGTATAGAAGCTCTCCTTTGTCCCCATCTACATAGGTGATGCTAGATGTGCAAGAGGCCGTTGATGTGAAGCCTGGATCATAGGAGAAAATACCCTTATTGTTTAAGAGTCTTGCATCTATTGCAGGGTGCCCCATAGAGCCTTCAATAATAGGTAGTTCGAAGGAGTTTGAACCAATCGATATTTTTGCTGACTTTTCACTCATATTAATTTATATATTTTTAAATTGATTGAGCATTATATCTGAAATTTAATAGAAGATTTAAGGGTAATATATGATACCAAGGATGCGTGGCCCTTTTGACCCGGTAATGTTGGGTGAATTATTAGCTTCACCCCTCAATGTTTTAGATGCTAGCCAAGCAAAAGCCATCGCTTCGACATGTTGAGATGGAACCCCAATCACATCAGTTTTGTTGACCGGGATGTCTATTATTTTAACTAACCTTTCCATTAAAAAATTATTTTCTGAACCACCACCACAAACAAACACTTCATCAGCGCCATCACAAAAATTATTTATGGCATCCTTTATTGAGAGAACTGTAAGCTCAAGCAATGTTCTTTGAACATCCTTTGCATCATATAAGTCAATTCTATGAGCATCTAGCCAGTTTGAATTAAATTTTTCGCGCCCAGTACTTTTGGGTAGCCCCATCTTGAAATAAGGTTCTTGAAAAAAAGCATTAAGTAATTCGGGTACAACTTTACCTTTCCTTGCCCACTGACCATCTTTATCAAAAGTAAGGTTTTTATTACTATATATCCATTGATCTAATAGAATATTTCCTGGACCACAATCAAAACCTAAAAGAACTTGATCGTTTGCGAGGAATGATATGTTGCTTATCCCGCCAATATTAAGAATTATTCTTTTCTTTTCTTTTGAGGAAAAAAACGATTGATGAAACAAAGGAACCAAGGGAGCTCCTTGCCCACCGGCAACAATATCTCTATTTCGGAAATCATTAATAACCTTAATATTAGTTTTTTCAGCCAAAAGATGTGCATTACCAATTTGTACCGAGAAGCCTTTATCTGGCCTGTGGCGTATAGTTTGACCGTGATAACCTATACCCTCAATTTCTTTGGATGAAATATGGGTTTTTTTCAATAATTTATTTATACCCTGCGCCGCCATTAGTGCATGCTCTAAAGCAAAGCTTTGGCTTTCTTCAAGCTCATTTAGGGAGGGGGAAGATAATTTTAAGATCTTATCTCGCGTGAGCTTGGTGTAGGGAACATGCTCCGAACCCCATGCATTAATAGCTTGTGAAGACAATTCAAGCATAATAATGTCTATCCCATCAAGGCTTGTCCCTGACATTACCCCTAAAAAAAGATTTTTTTTATCCTTCATAAGGTAAATTGTGACGCCTTTTTATTTTTATACAAGCAATCGATAAAAAATAAGTAATTTTTTAAAAGCTGAGAGTTGATATAAAATTAGGTTTAATAAAAATTTAAATAAAGATCAATCAATGAGCCTTCAAGAAACTCTTAATATTATCAAACGAGGTACAGATGAGATTCTTGTCGAAGCCGAATTAAAAGAAAAATTAAAAGAAAATAGACCGCTGAGGATTAAGGCCGGTTTTGACCCTACTGCACCAGATCTGCACTTAGGACATACGGTGCTTTTGAATAAACTTAGACAGCTTCAAGATCTTGGTCATGAAGTACTATTTTTAATAGGTGATTTCACAGGAATGATAGGAGATCCGACAGGGAAAAATACAACAAGACCTCCTCTGTCTAAAGAGGAGGTCGAAGTAAATGCACAAAGTTACGCAAAACAAGTCTTCAAAATTTTAGATAAAAATAAAACTAAAGTAGTATTTAATTCAAAGTGGTTAGAGCCTTTGGGGGCCAGTGGAATGCTAAAGCTTTCCTCTATGCATACGGTTGCAAGAATGCTAGAAAGAGATGACTTTTCAAAAAGATTTAAGTCGAATCAACCTATAGCGATCCACGAATTTATGTACCCACTTCTTCAGGGTTATGATTCCGTAGCATTGAATGCAGACATTGAGCTCGGTGGAACCGACCAGAAATTTAATTTACTTATGGGTCGTGAGCTTCAAAAGCAGTTCGACCAGAAACCACAATGCATCATTACCATGCCTTTATTAGAGGGGTTGGACGGTGTGAATAAAATGTCAAAATCACTTGATAATTACATCGGAGTTGACGAGCCTGCAGCGATTATTTTCGCAAAGATTTTATCTATTTCTGATAGCTTGATGTGGCGATACGTAGAATTACTCTCACTAAAAACCATGGACGAGATTGCGGCATGGAAGACACGGCTCGATACAGGAGAAAACCCTAGAAATATTAAGGTCGAATTTGCAAAAGAAATCGTTACAAGGTTCCACGATGCGAAGCAAGCAGAAAATGCTGAGCATGATTTTAATACTAGAGCACAAGGAAAAATTCCCGATGATATTCCGAACATAGACATTCAGTATGCTGATAATAAGGTCACTGTGCCCCAGCTATTAAAGCAAATTCAATTTGTAGATAGTACGTCAGAAGCTATGAGGCTAATCAAAGGCGGAGGAGTGAAAGTAAACGGAGAAAGAATAGAAGATACACAGCATCTGATTGAAAATTTAACTACCTTCACAATTCAGGTAGGTAAAAGGAAGTTCGCACATATCACTTTCACATAGAAAATAATGCATTGATTACTAAGAATATTCTTTCATTCAATCCAATAAATTGATATAATTCGCAATCTGAAGATGGGCCAATGGCCCATTTTTTATTTGGGCTAGGGTTTAGGATTTTTATGGCATTTGATGTTGAAAGTTTTATTGAAAAGATGGTTACTCAACTAGGATATGAATTAGTTGATCTTGAGATAATTAATCACGGTCAATTATTAAGAGTTTTTATCGAAAAGCCTGAGACAGTCAACATAGATGACTGTGTTTTGGTAAGTAACCAATTAAACCATGCTTTGAGTGTTGAAGAGGATTTTGACTTTGGAAGACTAGAGGTCTCTTCTCCTGGGGTTGATAGAGTAATAAAAAAATTAGAAGATTTTGGTCGTTTTAATGGAGAAAAAGTCAAAATTAAGACAAGGTCACCAATTTCGAATAGAAGAAATTTTAGCGGGATTTTAAGAGGCATAAAAGCCGGCTTTATTTTGTTAGAGTTTGAAGAGTCTATTATTGAAATAGATTTTGAAAATTTAGATAGAGCACGTTTAGACCCAGTTTTATAAAGATGAAATGATTTAACGGAGAAAGAAATGAGTCGTGAAATTTTGTTACTTGTTGATGCGCTAGCACATGAAAAAAATGTTGCTAGAGATGTAATTTTTACTGCACTAGAGCTCGCTCTTGCCTCAGCTACAAAGAAAAAATATGAGCCTGATGTAGATATCCGTGTCGAAATAGACAAAGAATCCGGCGAGTACCAGTCTTTTAGATGCTGGACTATTGTTGAAGAAGAGTTGTTAGAGACTCCAGAAGCAGAAGTGTCCCCAGCCGATGATCGAGCAAAAGCTATGGAAGTCGGCGATGTAATAAAGGAGGCTATTGATTCTGTAGAGTTTGGACGAATTGGTGCTCAGGCGGCGAAACAAGTAATTTTACAAAAAGTAAGAGAAGCAGAAAGGGAGCAGATCCTTAATGACTTTCTTGCAAGAGATGAGAAGTTAGTTTCAGGGCAGATTAGAAGAATGGAGCGAGGAAATGCCATTATTGAAGTAGGACGATTAGATGCAGTGCTCCCTCGTGATCACATGATCCCAAAAGAAAACTTAAGAGTAGGTGATCGAGTCCGTGCAATTCTAAGCAAAATTGAAACAGGCATGAGAGGGCCACAGTTAATTTTATCCAGAACAGCGCCTGAATTCTTAATTAGACTTTTTGAGTTAGAGGTGCCTGAAATTGAAGAGGGCCTATTAGAAATAATGTCAGCATCACGTGATCCTGGACTTAGGTCAAAAATTGCAGTAAAAGCAAATGATCAAAGATTAGATCCAGTAGGCACATGTGTTGGTATGAGGGGCTCAAGAGTTCAGGCTGTCACAGGTGAGTTAGCAGGTGAAAGGGTAGACATAGTCCTTTGGTCCATAGAGCCAGCACAGTTTGTAATTAATGCTATGGCTCCCGCAGAAGTTTCTAGCATTGTTGTTGATGAAGATAAGCACAGCATGGATTTAGTGGTAGTGGAAGATCAGTTGGCGCAGGCTATTGGAAGAAATGGTCAAAATATTCGATTAGCCTCAGAGCTGACGGGGTGGGAACTAAACATATTGACCGAAGAAGAGTCGGAGCAAAAGAATAAAGAGGAATATACCTCATCGAGCCAATTATTTATTGAGAAGCTTGATGTTGATGAAGATGTTGCAGACATTCTTGTTCAAGAGGGCTTTTCTTCCATAGAAGAGGTGGCTTATGTTCCTCTGGAAGAGATGATTCAGATTGAAGCCTTTGATGAGGATACTGTAAAAGAGCTAAGATCAAGAGCAAGTGCAGCGATCTTAACAGCCGCTATTGCCAAAGAAGAAAGTGTGGTTGATCCGGCCGATGATCTTAAGGCAATGGAGGGTATGGATATTGATATGGCAAAATTAATGGCATCTAAAGGTATTGTAACTATGGAAGATTTGGCTGAACTTTCAGTTGATGAGCTTTTAGAATTGATAAAGATTGATGAAGAGACAGCAAAAACATTAATTATGACTGCACGCGCACCATGGTTTGCATAAATTAAATATACTGGAGTTTTGATGGGAACATTTACTGTAGAAAAATTTGCTAATGAGTTAGGGCTTCCTGCAGCACTCGTGCTAGAGCAATTAAAAAGTGCAGGAGTTACCAAGCAAAATGCAGACGATGACGTATCTGAGGAAGACAAAGCTGCACTTTTGAATTATTTACGAAATGAGCATGGCGGAACTCCAAAGCCAAAGTCTAAAATTACCCTTACCCGAAAACAGAATACCGAGATCAGAAAGACGGATAGTGAGGGGCGAGCAAGAACTATTCAGGTCGAAGTGCGAAAAAAAAGAACGATTGTTAAACCAGAAGAAACTAAGATAGAGCCACCAACTGAGAGCAAGGCTAAAACTCCAGAAAAGCCAACCCAAATTATTGATGAAAATCAAAAAAATATTCGTCAGGATGAAGAAAAAAGACATTCAGCTCTTGCGGATGCTCAAGCAGCTGAGGCTAAGAGTAAGAAAGAAGCTGCGGAAAAGCCAAAAAGTGAAGAAAAAGACAGTACCTTGCATAGACCCGCTTCAAAAATCGGGGTGAAAGTAGACAAAGAGAAGAAGCCAACAAAAGATGCTTGGGTTGATCGAAGCATTAAGAAGAGGCCGACAAAGACAAGACAAGATGCGGGCGCGGGTGGATGGCGATCTCCTAAATCAAGAAATAGGCATAAGAATGCTGATCCAGAATCTAGTTTTGTTGCTCCTGCAGAATTTGTTTCTAAGGAGATTTTAGTGCCTGAGACTATTTCTGTGGCTGATTTAGCACATAAGATGTCAGTAAAAGCTGGCGAAGTCATTAAAGTCTTAATGGGTATGGGCATGATGGTGACTATTAATCAAATCCTTGACCAAGATACAGCAATGATTGCAGTTGAGGAAATGGGCCATAAACCAGAAGCGGCTAAGGACAATGACCCTGAGTCACTTATAAATATAGAAGATTTAGTAGAGCCCATATTGGAAGCAAGACCTCCTGTAGTGACTGTTATGGGTCATGTCGATCACGGGAAAACATCACTATTAGATTATATTAGAACATCCAAAGTTGCGTCAGCAGAGGCTGGTGGGATTACTCAGCATATAGGTGCATATCATGTCGAAACATCAAAAGGCATGATAACTTTTTTAGATACACCAGGGCACGAAGCATTCTCAGCTATGCGAGCAAGAGGAGCAAAGGCAACGGATATCGTTGTTTTGGCGGTTGCTGCTGATGATGGCGTTATGCCCCAAACGATCGAAGCAATTAATCACTCTAAGGCTGCAGAAGTTCCAATCATTGTAGCGATCAATAAAATCGATAAACCTGAAGCAAATTCTAAGAAAGTTAAAAGTGAATTGCTGGCTCACGAGGTCATTCCGGAAGAACTTGGTGGCGATGCTATTTTTGTGGAGGTTTCAGCAAAAACTGGTCAGGGTATTGATGATTTATTGGATTCAATTTTATTGCAGGCGGAAGTACTCGAATTGAAGGCAGCGAGAAATACTCCGGCAAGAGGTATTGTTGTAGAAGGAAGGCTTGATAAGGGCCGTGGCCCTGTTACTACTTTGCTGGTGCAATCAGGAGTGCTAAGCCCCGGCGATACCATTCTTGCTGGATCGGCTTTTGGAAGAGTCAGAGCGATGATTGACGAGAGTGGAAAGAAAGTTGAAGAAGCGGGACCATCAATACCTGTTGAGGTGATCGGTCTTTCTGACGTTCCAAAAGCCGGCGAAGAATTTATCGTCATTAATGATGAGAAAAAAGCCAGAGAAGTTGCTTTGTTTAGGCAAGGCAAGTTTAGGGACGTAAAATTTGCAAAACAACAAGCATCAAAATTAGAAAATATATTTGATCAAATGGCAGAGGGCGAAATAAAGGTATTACCTTTGATAATTAAGTCGGACGTTCAGGGATCCTATGAAGCATTAGCAGGCTCACTAGAGAAGCTATCCACCAATGAAGTGAAGGTCAATGTCATTCATTCTGCTGTTGGACCAGTTAATGAATCAGATATTAATTTAGCCACAGCATCTAACGCGGTAGTGCTTGCCTTTAATGTTAGGGCAGATGGCGGAGCAAGAAAGCTTGCTGATAGCTTAGAGGTTGACGTACGCTATTACAGCATTATTTATGAAGCAGTAGACGAAGTTAAAGCGGCGCTAAGCGGCATGTTATCTCCAGAGAAAAGGGAGAATACACTCGGGCTTGTTGAAATTAGAGAAATATTTAAAGCCTCAAAGATTGGTACTATTGCTGGATGTTACGTGCTTGAAGGGCTAATTAAAAAGAATGCTAAGATAAGGCTCCTAAGAGACAGTGTGGTAATTTACGACGGCGAGCTGGATTCGTTAAAAAGATTCAAGGATGACATAAAAGAAGTTAAATCAAACTTTGAATGTGGGCTATCAATTAAAAACTTTAATGACATGCAGCCAGGCGATCAAATAGAAGTCTATGAGATAGTTGAAGTTGCTAGGAAGCTATAACCTTGGCTAAAGATTACCCAAGAAGTGATCGTATAAGGCAACAAATAAAAAAAGAACTGGCGAACCTTCTTCAAAGAGAAGTAAAAGATCCTGCATTAAATCAAATAACTATCCTTGATGTCGAGGTGTCTCCCTGTCTTAAGCATGCCAAAGTATTTTTTGTGTCGCAGGAAGAGGCAAGTGAGGATGTGATGAAAGGATTGACAAGGTCCATGCCCTTTCTTCGATCGCAACTTGCAAAAAGAATGACAACTCGAGGTATCCCTAAGCTACATTTCGTTTATGATAAATCAATCGATGAGAGCATTAAAATTTCAAAACTACTTGATGGTATTTAAGTCTAGAAATTATGCAGCCCAAACGAATTAAATTAGATATCAGTGGTGTGATAATGGTCGATAAGCCATTGGGCTATTCATCCAATCAAGCATTGTCAAAAATTAAATGGCTTTTTAATCCAAAGAAAGCCGGCCATACGGGGACACTTGATCCATTGGCAACCGGATTACTTCCAATATGCTTAGGAGAGGCCACTAAGTTTTCCAGTTTTCTTTTAGAATCAGACAAAACATACGAAGCATCCATTAAACTGGGCTTTAAAAGCAATACAGGTGACTCAGAGGGCATTATAGAGTCTCTTAACATTGAACAACTGCCTTCATTAAAAGAAATTGAAGAAACATTACAGCAATTTTTAGGATATCAAGAACAACTCCCGCCGATGTATTCAGCATTAAAGTTTGAAGGTAAGCCTTTGTATGAGTATGCTCGAAGAGGGGAGGAGATTGCCCGAAAGAAAAGAAGTATTAACATTACCTCCCTTGATTTAATTGACTACTCAGACAATATCTTAAAAATTAGGGTGGTGTGTTCAAAAGGAACCTATATTAGAACTCTAGCAAGTGATATAGGAGATAACCTAAATACTGGAGGTTATTTGATTGGCCTGCGAAGAACTGCCATAGGATCCGTCAATGTAGTACAAGCAAAAACATTAGACCTGATTGAGGCAACTGAGAACGAGGAAAGGGATGCGCTTATATTTCCCGTTGATAAATTTTTAAACTATTTAAATGAAATCAAGCTAGCTCCTAATGAAGAAGGGGCAATCAAAGATGGTAAAACCTTGCTTTTTAAGGAAATGAAAGAGGGGATATATAGGTTGTACGATCAAGGCAACCAATTTTTAGGTCTAGGGACCATGGATAGCCATGGATATTTGAAGGTAAGAAGACTTTTATCCTTAAGTTGCGTAGAATAAGAAAAATTTTGTTAAATTCGCATAAATATAGTAAAATGTGCGGTTCTGAAATAGGAGAAATGCATGACAAGTACTGCTGTAGAAAAAGCAAAGATCGTAGCAGATTATCAGCTAGCAAAAAATGATACCGGGTCACCTGAAGTTCAGGTCGCACTGCTGACGGATAGAATAAATTATCTTACCGAACATTTTAAAGTTAACGCTAAGGACCATCATTCAAGAAGAGGTTTGTTAGCACTAGTTAGCCAAAGACGTAAGTTATTAGATTATCTAAAAAGAGAAAGCATTGAGAGATATCAAGGGCTTATCAAACGTTTAGGTATTAGAAAGTAAAGAAGTTGTAAATTATTTAAGCCGATTCCTTGCTATATAAGCTTGAGTCGGCTTTTTTTATTATGGTGTTAGTCATTATTGGGAAGTGAATAATGATAAAAATAAAAGGAAAATAAATGTTTAATATAGTAAAGAAAAGTGTGAAGTTTGGAGACAATACATTAACGATAGAAACAGGCGAAATTGGACGTCAGGCTGACGGTGCTGTAATGGTAACGTATGGTGATACAGTTGTTTTAGTAACAGCTGTTGGAAACAAGAACGCAAGGGAAGGGCAAGATTTTTTCCCATTAACAGTGGACTACCAAGAAAAAACCTATGCAGCGGGGAAAATACCTGGAGGATTTTTTAAAAGAGAGGGTCGCCCAAGCGAAAAAGAAACGTTAACCTGCAGATTAATCGATAGACCACTCAGACCGTTATTCCCAAAAAATTTCTATAATGAAATACAGATAGTAGCTACAGTAATGTCATCTGATAGTGAAATTGATTCAGATATACCAGCTATTATTGGAGCTTCTGCAGCTTTAGCAATATCGGGGATTCCATTCTACGGCCCTGTCGGAGCTTCACGGGTAGGTTATATTGATGAGAAATTTGTTATTAATCCAACAAAAACACAGCTCATTGAAAGCGAATTAGATTTAGTGGTTGCTGGAAGTGATGCAGCAGTTCTTATGGTGGAATCTGAAGCTAAAGAGCTTCCCGAGAAGGTAATGCTTGATGCAGTACTTGCTGGCCATAAAGCTATGCAGCCAGTGATTAAAATGATCAATGAATTTGCAAAAGAAGCAGCAAAAGATCCATGGGACTGGACAGCACAAGAAACAAACAAAGATTTGGTATCCCAGATCGAAAAAATTGCTGCTAAAGATCTTGAAAAAGCATTTGCGATTAAGTCAAAAGGTGAGCGCTCTGAAAAGTTATCTGAAATTAAAGACAAGGTATTGGCTGAAGTTGCGAATGAAAATACCACACCAAATGAAATGAATGCGATAAAGAATGAGTTCTTTAATCTTGAATCAAAAATTGTTAGAAATAAAATTTTAGATGGAGAGCCAAGAATTGATGGCAGAGATACAAGAACGGTGAGACCGATTGAAATAAGAACTGGAGTTCTTCCGAGAGCTCATGGATCAGCACTCTTTACTAGGGGTGAGACCCAGGCTATTGTAGTAGCAACATTAGGCACTGGTAGGGATGAACAGATCATTGATGCGCTGCAAGGCGAGTTCAAGGACAGATTTATGCTGCATTATAATTTTCCTCCTTATGCAACAGGTGAAACAGGAAGAGTTGGGACGCCAAAAAGGAGAGAAATTGGTCATGGTAAATTAGCAAAGAGAGGATTATCAGCAGCACTTCCAAGCAAAGAAGACTTTGATTACACTATTCGTCTTGTATCTGAGATTACCGAGTCTAATGGTTCTAGCTCTATGGCGTCAATATGTGGAGGCACTATGGCTATGATGGATGCAGGAGTTCCTATGACAGACCACGTAGCGGGAATTGCAATGGGATTAATCAAAGAAGATAATCGTGTAGCGGTGCTAACGGATATCTTAGGTGATGAAGATCATTTGGGCGATATGGACTTTAAGGTAGCAGGAACAGATAACGGCATTACTGCTCTGCAAATGGACATAAAAATAACCGGCATTACGTCTGAAATAATGCAAGTTGCTCTATCCCAAGCTCGAGAAGGTATTGATCATATTTTAAAAATTATGAAAAAAACCCTGAAGGCTCCAAGAGCAGAAATGTCTCAGTTTGCACCACAGATTCTTACTATAAAAATTCATCCAGACAAGATACGTGATGTAATTGGTAAGGGTGGAGCAGTTATTAAAGGTCTTGCTGCAGAGACAGGCGCAACGATTGATATTGATGACGACGGATTAGTTAAGGTTGCATGTACCAATGGTGAATCAGGTCAAGCTGCGATTGATAGAATTAAAGAAATTACGGCAGACGTTGAGGTGGATCAGGTTTACGACGGTAAAGTGATTAAAATTCTAGATTTCGGTGCGATTGTTTCATTATTACCGGGAAAAGATGGCCTGTTGCACATCTCTCAAATTGCTCATGAAAGAATAAAAGCAGTTAAAGATCATTTGTCAGAAGGAGATGAAGTTAAGGTTAAGGTCATTGAAGTTGATGATAAGGGTCGAGTAAGAGTGAGTGCGAAAGCTTTGCTTGAGGCACCTCCGCCAGAAGAAAAGAAAGAAGAAGATCAGGAATAAAAAAAACCCGGGAAACCGGGTTTTTTTATTTAGCCATTTGTTTTTCTCTAATCTCATCTAAGGTTTTGCAGTCAATACAAAGGGTTGCAGTTGGCCGCGCTTGCAATCTATTTAAACCAATTTCCTCACCACATTGATTGCAATATCCATAGTCATCATTATCAATATTTTTTAGAGTGTCATTAATCTT
>DGAZ01000006.1:0-2654 GCA_002384685.1 Methylophilales bacterium UBA4017
AATTACCAGCTCTAGCCTCCTCTGGGTAATTTAGAGCGCCTAGTCTTTCAACCTTCTGTCTCCACGCCTCAAAGTAAAGCCGGTACTCATAGTCAGTTGTGCGAGCAGAAACTGTTTTTACTCGAGGTCGATTTTTTTTTCTTGGGGTTAAATCTAGTTTACTGAGATCCGATATTAATTGATCTGTGTTAATAACCTTACTTTGCTGTTCTTTTTCATCAATTAACTCCGCTTTGTTATTTGCCGTGAGCTTTTCATCGATAACAGGAGGGCGTTCGATTTTTGGAGACACAGCTTTTTTTTCCATCACAGCTTTTGGTGTTATGGTTTTATTGGTTATATTTATAGGCTTCTGAACGGGAGGCGCCTGAATAAGCTCTTGAACGGGAGGAATTATTTTTGGTTGTTGTACTATAGTTAACTCAATATCTGGAGAAATTTCAAAATTAGCAATATCTGTAGGCTGCAAGCTTCCATACATTACAAAGGATAAATGCATAATGAGTGAGATAAGAATAGCAACTATGAAATGAATATGGCTGAGTGGATCCTTCATCATATTAGACGTCATTGAAATAATGCGATGACTTTACTTTGTATACCAGAAAAATTTCCATTGCTCATAAAAACTATATGGTCCTCACTTCGGTGGTTTTCTACAATCGCTTGTGCAATGTCATTTATATTATCAGAGACCATAGCTTTGGGGTAATCCTTAAATAATTTATGTGCATCCCAGGTTAAATTATTTGTAAAGCAATACACTTGGTCGGCAGCTTCAAGACTCTTGAGTAGATCTGCTTTCATTGACCCAAGCTTCATCGTGTTTGATCTTGGTTCAATGACAGCGACAATTCTTCCTGACTTTTTAGTATGACTTAAACCTTCCAGCGTAGTCCGAATAGCGGATGGATGATGGGCAAAATCATCATAAATCAGCACTCCATTTTTCAGCTCAGCAATTTTTTCCATACGTTTCTTTACGCCCTTAAATGAGGAAAGCGCTTGGATAGATTGTTCTGGTGAGACCCCTACATGCCTTGCCGCGGCAATAGCAGCTAGAGCATTAGATGCATTATGATGACCAATGAGACCCCATACGAGAGTGCCTTGTTTTTTTGTTTGGTGCAAAATCTCAATAGATTGTTTATCTTCTTGCCACTGGTAGGACCATTCTTTGTCATCAGAAAAATACTCAATTTCTGACCATAGGCCCATGCTAATTGTTTCTTGTAATGCCTGACTTTCTGCATTGCAAATTATGCGGCCATGTTCCGGAATAGTTCTTACGAGATGATGAACGTGTTTTTTTATGTGTTCAAGGTTATCAAAAATATCTGCATGATCAAATTCTAAATTATTTAATATTAAGGTACGTGGATGATAATGAACAAATTTAGATCGTTTATCAAAGAATGCTGTGTCATATTCATCGGCTTCGATGACAAAGAAGCTAGGAGCATTTTTTAGGGTGTTATCGGGTAGCTTTGCTGAACTGTTAAAATTACCGGGGACACCTCCTATTAGATAACCGGGAGCTAGGCCGTTAGATTCTAGAATCCAAGCAAGCATTGCAGTTGTTGTGGTTTTCCCATGTGTTCCTGCAACAGCTAAGACCCATTTATCATGAAGTACATGTTCATACAGCCATTGTGGTCCAGATAGATAAGGTAAGTTTTGGTTTAATATGGATTCCATTAGGGTATTACCCCGGGCAATAACATTACCAATAATATAAATATCTGGATTTAATCCAGTTTGTGAGGCATCAAACCCTTCGATAATATCAATTCCTTGTTCCGCTAATTGAGTGGACATAGGAGGATAAACATTCTGGTCACACCCGGTAACTTTAAACCCCTCGGCTTTAGCTAAGGAGGCTATGCCTGCCATAAATGTTCCACATATACCTAATATATGAATATGCATATTTATCTAAGATTCGAAGCGAGCCATTTTTTTAGTTGATCGACAGAAACAGATCGTCTGGATGCCATGTCTTCTAATTGGTCGGTATCAATCTTGTCAACACTGAAATATTTTGCTTCGGGGTGAGCAAAATAAAATCCACTGACGGATGATGCGGGGGTCATCGCCATGCTTTCCGTTAGTTCCATGCCAATTTCTTGAGCCTTTAATAGCGCGAATATTTCTTTCTTTACTGTGTGTTCTGGACAGGCTGGATATCCTGGCGCAGGCCTAATGCCTTGATATTTTTCGTGGATCAAATCTTCTGTCGATAGGCTTTCGGGTTGATAGCCCCATAAATCTTGCCTCACCCTGTCGTGCATATATTCAGCAAAAGCTTCGGCCAACCTATCTGTGATGGCTTTTATCATAATGCCGCTGTAATCATCTTCCGCTTTGTCGAATAGCTTTTCATAGACTTCGACATTAATCCCTGAGGTCACCGCGAAGAGCCCAATGTAGTCTTTTACTCCGCCGTTCTTTGGAGCAATATAATCGGATAAGCATAGATTAGGATTTTTCTTGCCATTGATAGTTGGTTTCTGTGTTTGTTGCCTTAGTCCGTAATAAGTTAGAAAAGGCTCTGAGGCATTTTCATCTGCATAAATCTCAATGTCATCATCATTTACCGTATTGGCTGGATAGAAGCCGATCACACCGTTAGCCTGCAATTTTTTTTCATTGAT
>DGAZ01000006.1:2911-6419 GCA_002384685.1 Methylophilales bacterium UBA4017
CTGGATATTTGCCATGCAGATCCCATGTCTGGAAGAATGGGGACCAGTCGATATAGTCTTTGATTAATTGTAGGTCAATATTTTTAAATACCCGACGTCCAATAAACTTAGGTTTCTGTGGCTCAAAGTTTAAGCTTAATTTATTTTGCCTGGCTTCCTTAATAGGAATATAGTTGGCGCCTTTTTTCTTGGCATGCAATTGCCTTACATTTTCATAATCTTTTGATAAATTAACGATGTAATCAATTTTTTGTTGAGGGTCCATCAGTGATTGCATAATTGATACTGAACGTGATGCATCCGATACATGAATAACCGGACCATCATAGTGTTCTGCAATCTTCACCGCGGTATGTGCTCGTGAGGTAGTTGCACCACCGATTAATAGAGGGATATTATTTTCGTTAAAGTAAGGGTCGCGCTGCATCTCGCTAGCCACATGTGTCATTTCTTCAAGGGAGGGTGTAATCAAACCGGATAGACCAATAATGTCGACATTTTCTTCCTTGGCTTTAGCTAATATCTCGGCACACGGCACCATCACCCCCATGTTGACTACTTCAAAGTTATTGCATTGAAGCACTACGGAGACAATATTCTTTCCTATGTCATGAACGTCGCCCTTTACTGTCGCTATTAACATCTTGCCTTTAGGTTTAGCTTTTATACCGGTTCTTTTTTCGTCTTCTTCTTTTTCTTTTTCGATAAAGGGCACAAGATGCGCAACGGCTTGTTTCATGACTCTGGCCGACTTCACAACTTGCGGTAAAAACATTTTACCTTGACCAAACAGGTCGCCGACTACGTTCATACCATCCATTAATGGACCTTCAATCACATTGATAGGGCGACCACCTTCTTGGCTCATAATTTTTAGGCGCGCTTCCTCGGTATCCTCGACGATGAAATCGGTCACACCATGCACTAAGGCATACTCAATTTTCTTTTCAACTGGCACGGGATTCTCATCATCTCCACGCCAATTTAACTTCAATTCTTCTTTTTTACTTCCTTTGAGTGTGCCAGCAATGTCGATCATCCTTTCCGTGGCATCAGGGCGTCTGTTGAGAATTACATCCTCAACGGCTTCTTTCAAGCTGTCTGATAAGTCATCGTATAATCCAATCATGCCGGCGTTTACGATACCCATAGTCAAACCAGCCTTGATGGCATGATGCAAAAATACCGTATGAATCGCCTCTCGTGCTAAGTCATTCCCTCTAAAACTAAAGCTGACATTAGATACCCCGCCAGATATTTTGGCATATGGGAGATTGTCTTTTATCCATTTCGTGGCGTTGATGAAGTCTACGGCGTAATTGTTATGTTCTTCTATGCCTGTAGCAACGGCAAAAATGTTGGGATCAAAAATAATATCTTCTGGCGGAAAGTCTAGATTATTTACTAGCGTGTCATAGGCGCGTTTACAGATTTCTATTTTTCTCTCATAGGTGTCTGCCTGACCTTTCTCATCAAAGGCCATCACAACCACAGCTGCCCCATAGTTGAGACAGAGCTTTGCCTGTTTAATAAAGCTTTCTTCACCCTCTTTAAGCGAAATGGAGTTGACAATGGCTTTTCCTTGGACGCACTTGAGTCCTGCCTCAATGACTTCCCATTTTGATGAGTCAATCATGATCGGAATGCGTGCAATGTCAGGCTCTGATGCAATCAAATTGAGGAAATGTTGCATGGCTTCAAGTGAGTCGAGCATACCCTCATCCATATTGATATCAATAACCTGAGCACCATTCTCTACCTGGTGCCTTGCCACAGATACCGCCTCTTCAAACTGTTCTTCGATGATGAGCTTAGCAAAAGCTTTAGAGCCGGTGACGTTAGTTCGCTCGCCGACGTTAATAAAGAGTGTACCTTCTTTGATGGCTAGGGGTTCTAATCCAGCTAGGCGAGTATAAGTATCCAGTGTTGGCAAGACCCGGGGTCTCACATCTTTTACCTGTTCGGCAATGGCCCGGATATGATCAGGGGTGGTCCCGCAACAACCTCCGGCTATGTTAATGAAGCCGCTGTCGGCAAATTCTTTTAATAACGAGGATGTGTCATGAGGCTTTTCATCAAAACCGGTATCTGACATAGGGTTTGGCAACCCCGCATTCGGATAAATGCAAATATAGGTGTCGGCAATCTTGGACAGTTCTTCTGCATAGGGTCTCATCAGAGCAGCTCCTAGTGCGCAATTTAATCCTATCGTTAGCGGTTTGGCATGCCTAATTGAATTCCAGAAGGCGCTCACAGTTTGCCCTGATAAAATTCTTCCGGACGCATCGGTCACGGTACCAGATATCATAAGGGGGAGTCTTGAAGATTGCTCAGCAAAGACAGCGTTCACAGCAAAAAGTGCTGCCTTGCAATTCAGCGTGTCAAAAACTGTCTCTACCAGGATGATGTCTACGCCACCTTCAATCAATGCTCTAGTCTGCTCTTGGTAGCTTACAACCAACTGATCAAAATTGATATTCCTGGCCCCTGGATCATTAACGTCAGGAGAAATAGACGCGGTCTTTGGGGTCGGGCCAATAGCTCCTGCAACAAAGCGAGGCTTATCGGGGGTGCTATATTTATTGGCAGCATTTTTTGCTAGTCGTGCTGATTCTAAATTCATCTCATACACCAGGTGTGGCATATAGTAATCATCTTGGGCGACACTGTTAGCCCCAAAGGTATTGGTCTCGATGATGTCAGACCCTGCTTCTAGGTAGGACTCATGAATCTGTTGGATGATATCTGGTTGGGTAATGCTCAGTAGTTCGTTGTTACCCTTAAGAAATAATTCACGTTGGCCGTCGGGTGAGGCGAATGTACTAAATTGTTTTCCTCGGTAATCTTCTTCTGTTAGATGGTGTTGCTGAATCATGGTACCCATAGCACCATCCATCATCATAATCCTTTTGGATAAGATGGTTTTTAATTGCTTTTCGGTATCGGACGTGATGGATTTATTCATGTAGGTAAAATGGTAACTGAAATTATCAGTATCATCAGAGTTTATTTCTTGGATTTAGTTTCGAGGCTTTCAATCTTAGCCTCTAATGCCTCTAATTTTTCTCTTGTTCGCTTCAATACTTGGGTTTGCACATCAAACTCTTCGCGTGAGATTAAGTCCAATTTAGCAAACATGCCCTGAAGTAGTGCATGGATATTGTCATTTATGTCACTTATTGGTGAGTTTTCGATAACTTTGCGAATTTTGTCGGAGATCTCTTGAATTTTCACTTTCTCTATCATATATTTGCCTCACTAAAGCACTGATTCTACATGAAACTTTGCATTTGTTTAAAGATAGTATGGCATTTTTACTATTTAAGTAGCAAGTAGGTTAGTAGAAAAAAGCTTTTAAATTTAACTACGAATAACACATCACACGTTGTGATTTGTTTTAACAAGGAGAGAAGTAAATGACATTATCAAAATTAAAACTAGCGGTACTAGGCGCACTTGTAGTTCCTATGACTTCCGTATTAGCAGAAGAGGCTCCAGCGGCAGAAGC
>DGAZ01000006.1:6776-7243 GCA_002384685.1 Methylophilales bacterium UBA4017
GATTTAGAGCATTCATCTGGTTTGTATGCAGGTGTTTGGGCGTCAAACGTATCGTGGACAACTGAAGCTGGCATTATGAGCAATAACAGCTTAGAAGCAGATGTGTACGCAGGATGGGCTGGAACAGTTGGCCCGGTTGATCTAGATGTTGGTATTCTACAATTCTTTTACCCAGGTAAAAATGTTTTGGGTGCGGCTGAAGCAGATGCTACAGAGCTTTACATTGGTGTAAGCAAAGACTTTGGTTTTGCAAGCGCTGGCCTTACATATTACAACGTAATTTCTACGGATGCATGGGGTTTTCCTGATGCAGACGGCAGTGATTATTTGACATTAGCTGTTGACGTGCCGGTAGGCGATACTCCTATGGTTGCATCATTTTCAGTGGGGCACCAACAATTCGACGGACAGGGAGCTGTTGACTATGACTATACTGATTGGAAAGTTAATTTAGATTATGCAATTAA
>DGAZ01000016.1:0-6307 GCA_002384685.1 Methylophilales bacterium UBA4017
GTGCTATTGACAGTTTCCTTAAAGGACAATTGTCTAGACGTGATCTCCTAATCAAAGCAGGTAGATATGGTATTGGTTTTGCTGCATTAACGAAGTTAATGGGATTGCAAGTAACTAGTGCTTTAGCTGCACAAGACTTTGATTGGAAGAAGCATAGTGGCACTACAATTAGACTTTTGATGAATAAGCACCCATACATGGATTCCATGATAGCAGAGCTTGATAATTTCAAGGCGCTAACAGGAATGAATGTCGAATACGATATTTTTGCTGAGGATGTTTATTTTGATAAAGTAACAGCTGCATTATCATCAGGTTCGTCAGAATATGATGCATTCATGACTGGTGCCTATATGACTTGGACTTATGGTCCAGCAGGATGGTGTGCTGACTTAAACGAGTATATTCAGGACTCAAACAAAACTAACCCAAGCTATAACTGGAATGATGTTGTAGGCAACTTAAGAGATGCTTGCTCATGGAGCGGTGTAGCAGGAGATACTCCGGGTGCTGCAGGTTCCAAACAGTGGTGTATGCCTTGGGGTTTTGAGTTAAACAGTGTTACATACAACCAGAGATACTTCGATAAGGCAGGCATGAAGCCTCCTGGAGATCTTGTTGAAATGACTGACCAAGCAGAATGGTTCACTAAAAATTCTGGATCAAATGATTGGTCTTATGGTATTGGAACCAGAGGTAGTAGAAGTTGGGCAACAATCCACCCAGGATTTATGTCTGCTTATGCAAACTATGGACTAGTTGATTTTGAGAATAATGGTGGAAAACTAAAAGCTGCTATGAACTCTCAGGCTTCTAAAGACTTCCACAAGCAGTGGATAAAGATGATCTCATCTTCTGGTCCTGCTAACTGGTCTGGTTATACTTGGTATGAAGTTGGAAATGATATTGGAGCAGGTGCTTCCGCTATGATTTTCGATGCTGATATCTTAGGTTACTTCTTTAACGGTAACCCTGATAACAAAGAGGCTGGAAACTTTGGTTTCCATGGATTTACACCAAACCCAAGCGCAAGCGCACCAACACCAAACGTATGGATCTGGTCATTGGCTATGAGTAATTTCTCTAAGAAGAAAGATGCTGCATGGTACTGGATGCAATGGTGTAACGGCCCAGAAAACGCTATGGCTGGTGGTGTAAAACACAATCAAGTGAACCCTGTTAGAGAGTCTGTTTGGGCTGCAGGTGATTTTGACGATAAAATTCGTGGAACATCTCCTGGATATATGGAGCAATACAATAGTTCCATTGATGGATCAAAAATCCACTTCACAGCTCAGCCTCTATTCTTTGAAACAACTACAGAATGGGCAGCAGCACTTCAGGAAATGCAAACAGGATCAAGTGTTGACGAAACATTAGATAAGTTAGCATCAAAGATAGACCGCATGATGAAAGATGTGGGACTAGCTTAATAATAACCTCCTAGTTTTCTACACCGTTTTATTTTTAATAAAGCGGTGTAGAATTAATATAATGAAAATTAATCGGAAACTTTTTCCTTACGTTCTCACTTTACCTGCTTTACTAGTTTGTGTCGGAATACTTATTCCTTTTTTTACTGCAGTTTATTATTCATTACAAAGATACAATCTCAAAATGCCTCATATGAAAGGCTTTATTTGGTTTGATAATTATGTCAGTATTTTTACTGACCCCTCTTTTTGGAACACTATAAAGGTTTCTTTAACCTATACTTTTTTTACAATCATCATTGAGCTTTTGCTTGGATTAGGAATCGCTTTACTATTGGCCAAGCGTAATTGGCTGAACAATATTTTAGGAGTCTTGCTGGTCCTTCCTCTTATGATAGCACCAGCATTAGCATCGTTAATTTGGAGATTATTAATCAATCCAAACTTTGGTATCGTAAATTACCTCTTATCATTTATTGGTCTGGATGATTTTACTTGGGCTAGTCACCCAGATACTGTTTTATTTACCCTGATCATGGTAGATGTATGGGTTTTTACGCCATTCATAATGATCCTCCTCCTAGCAGGATTGAGATCATTGCCAAGACAACCTTTTGAGGCCGCAGAGTTGGATGGTGTTCCAGAGTATTACAAATTTTTTAGAATTACTCTTCCAATGCTCTTCCCATTTATTTTAACGGCCTCCTTATTCAGACTTCTAGAGAGTATTCAACAATTTGATATTATCTATGCTCTTTCCCAAGGTGGTCCGGGTGAAAGCAGTATGGTATTCCAAGTATCGGCATATTTACAAACATTTCAGTATACTAATATTGGAAAAGCTGCCGCTATGATGGTTGTTTTATGGGCCATTTGTTATTTCCTATGTCATGTTTTTGTTAAGCAGTGGCACAAACTAAAAATCAAAACAAAAGGTGAGCTACTTCAATGAAAATTAATATTTGGTCTCTGCTAAAAATACTTGCATACATTGCTATTATTATGTTTTTTCTTTTTCCTATAGCGTGGATATTTAACATGTCATTTATGACAAATGATGAAATCTTAAGAAAAGTACCAGTATTGTTTTATGAGCCAACTTTAAATAATTATATTGGTCTGTGGAAAGGAGAAATAGCTAGTGAGGGTTTTGCCACCATGTATGTTTTCTTTAAACAAAATTTAATCAATAGTGCAATACTTTCCGTGGGTTCGGTTTCAGTAACGTTGTTGTTAGGAGTTCCCGCTGCTTACGCATTTGCTAGATATAAATTTAAGGGAGGAGAAGATATTGCTTTCACACTTTTGAGTTTTAGATTTGCTCCTGCTCTTTTAATTATACTTCCTTTAAACCTTTATTTTTCAAAAATCGGTCTTTATGATAGTTATTTTGCTTTAATTTGGGTTTACCAATTAATAACCCTCCCGCTGTTGCTATGGATAGTTAGAGGTTATTTTGAGGATATCAGCCCCGATATTGAATACGCATACCGTCTTGATGGGCATTCATGGTTTCAATCTTTTTGGAGAATTTCAATTCCACTGGCTAAGCCAGGAATAGCTGCTGCTTCACTTCTTTGTTTTATTTATGCTTGGAACAACTTTGTTTTTGCGCTTATCTTAGGTTCAAGTCAAATCCAACCAGTTACAGTTGGCGCATTAGCCTTTATTACAGCTAGCGCAATTCCATACGGTTTAATTGCTTGTGGCATTGTTGTTTCCGTCTTACCTACTCTAGTTTTAGCATTATTTATTCAAAAATATCTCGTTCAAGGGTTAAGCCTTGGTGCTATTAAAGGGTAAATATATGACTTATTTAAATTTAGAAAATTTATCCATAAGCTTTAAGAATGATAAGGTTATATCAAATCTTAATGCAAAAATTGACAAAGGTGAATTTTTTGTAGTATTCGGACCATCTGGATCAGGTAAGACTGTCCTATTAAGACTTTTATCAGGAATTATGTTGTTAGATGACGGTAAGATTGAAATGGGTAGTGAAGTTATTAATGAACTCCAACCAGAAGAAAGAGATATATCCATGGCTTTTCAAAACTTTGCTCTTTATCCTCACATGAAAGCATATGATAATATTGCAAGCCCACTTAGAGCAAAAAAAAATCTTATTCCAGATGATGAAATTGACCTAAAAGTAAGAGAAGTAGCGAGTCTTTTAAAGATAGAGCATGTTTTAAATCAATTTCCAAAAGAATTATCAAATGGTCAAAAACAAAGGACTTCATTGGCTAGAAGTTTAATAAGCAAACCCTCAGTTGTTTTGTTAGATGACCCTTTGAGAAATGTTGATGCAAAAATTAGATTTGAAATGAGATTAGAACTCCCAAAGGTTTTAAAGGAATTTAACACAACAGTAGTATATGTGACCCAAGATTTTAGAGAAGCCATGGCGTTAGGAGATAGAATTGCAGTTCTTTATGAAGGCAAGTTTAATGACATAGACTCACCTAAAAATATTTATCAAAATCCCTCTTCATTAACTACAGCAAAACTCTTTGGAGATCCCACAATAAATAATTTTGATGCAAATATAAAAAAACAGAATGAATTTGTTGTTATCAATGTTAATGGTGAGCAATTTAAATTAAAACGTAAAACTAATATTCAAGACGGTGACTGTATTGTTGGTATTCGACCAGAGGATATAATTTTATCGAACGAACCATCAGAAAATTCAATTGAAGTAGAATTTAGAACTAAAACCCCCTTAAATTTGAGAATAGTATTTTTAGTTAGACTAAAGAATGGCTTAGAACTTTTATGCTCAGCCACTGAAGAAGAATCACAGCTCATAGATGAAGATAAAAAAATGTACATTTCATTTTTAGAGGAAAAGTCGCATTTTTTTGATTTAGAAACAAAAAGGAATTTAGAGTAATTGGCAAAAGTAGTTTTAGAAAATTTGAATAAAGTTTTTACTTCTAAGATTGGTAAAGATGTCAAGGCTGTAAATAATTTTAATTTGTTATTAGAAGATGGAGAAATTCTTGCATTGTTAGGATCATCAGGATGTGGAAAAACTACAACTCTAAGAATGATTGCTGGATTTGAGACTGCTTCTTCCGGTCAAATTAAAATTGGTGAACGAATTGTAAATAATTTGAAACCAGCTGAAAGAAATGTTGCAATGGCATTTGAGGGATATGCCCTATACCCCCCTTTAACAGTTAAGGATAACATCGCATTTAGTTTAATGAGGGAAAAAATTTCAAAAGAAAAAGTTGAATCAAAAGTATTGGAAGTCGCAAAATTACTTGAAATTACTGATATTCTTGAACGTTATCCATCATCGATTTCAGGCGGACAACAACAAAGAGTTAGTCTAGCTAGGGCACTTGTTAGAGACTCTGATGCATTGTTATTAGATGAGCCAATGTCTCAACTTGAACCACAGCTCAGGGCTGTTTTGAGGGCTAGAGTTAAAGATTATATTCAACATAATAAGAAAACAGTAATATTTGTTACACACGACCAAACAGAAGCAGTTGCTTTAGCAGATAAGATTGCTGTTATGGAGAACGGTGATTTAAAACAATTAGCGTCCCCTTATGAAATAAGTGCAAAACCATCAAATGTATTTGTCGCCTCTTTTATTGGAGAGCCGCCAATGAATATACTTAAAGCAAAAGTTAACTCATCTGATAGCAAATTAATTTTTGAAATATTAAATGATAAAAATGAAAAAACATTTTCAATAAATTTTAATAATGAAAACATACAAAAAGAAAGTTTAGCAAAATTAGTTAATGATCAGCTTATAATATTAGGAATTAGACCTCATAAAATTTTCTTTAATGAAAAAGATTCAAATTTTGATGGTAAGGCAAGTAGTTCTTCTTATCATTGGTTAGGAGACCAAGTTCATATTGGAATTGAAATAAATGGCTCATCTATTATTGGTGTCGCCGATAGATATTTTAAGCCCAGTTCTGATGTCAAATTAAATTTCCCTGCAGAGTCTATAAATATATTTAATTTAGAGACCGAAAAGGTAATTCTTAACGGATTATAATGTCCAGAGATATTATAGTTGGCCTTGATGCCGGCACTTCATTAATTAAATTTGTTGCCTTTACATTAGAGGGTAAGTTTATTGATTCTGCATCTGTCGAAAACAAAGTTTATTACAGGGAAGGTAGTAAGGCAGAACAAAATTTAAATGAGACATGGGAAAAAGTAATAGAGTCCCTGGGTCTTCTTCATCAAAAAATTCCTAACCTTCAAGATAGAATAGCTGGTTTATCAATAACGGCTCAAGGGGACGGATCTTGGCCAATTGATAATCAAGCCAATCCAGTCGGAGATGCTGCCTTATGGTTGGATGGAAGGTCTGGCGATATTATTGATCAATGGCGCAATTCTGAGATTGGCCCAAGTGTAACTAATATTACCCATACCGGCTTGAATCCCTCTATGCAGTCAGGTCAAATGTATCATATAGCTAAATTTGAAAGAGAACGGTTTGATCAAATTGATAAGGTTTTGAGATGTAAAGATTGGATTTTTCATAAAATGACGGGTGAAATTTTGACAGAAATTAGCGAAGCTATAATGACTTGGGGCTCACCTCTTACAAGAAAATATGACGATGAAGTCCTTCATTTATTAGATCTTCATTCAATGAAGAAGAAGCAACCAGAGATTATAGATAGTACAGAACATTTTGGAAAACTCACCTTGCAAGCAAGTAAATTACTAAATTTAAAAGAGGGAACTCCAATAATTTTAGCTCCCGTAGATGTAGTTTGTTCAGGAATAGGAAGTGGATTTGTTGATCATTCAAAAAAAATTGGATGTACAGTCCTTGGTACCGCAGGTATTCATATTTTTGTAGATTTTTTAAATAGCGATGTAGA
>DGAZ01000016.1:6483-8451 GCA_002384685.1 Methylophilales bacterium UBA4017
AGATTGGTTCATAGATATTTACTCCTCTATTTATGAAAAAATAGGAGAGAAAAATTTCCCAAAAAAAGAAATTTTAAACTTTTTTGAAAGTGGCGCTTCCGTAAGTCCTCCAGCATCTATTTTTTATTATCCATTTATTTCTCCCAATGGAGAAAGAGGACCTTTTGTTAATGCTAAAGCAAGAGCTCAATTTTTAGGATTAAATACCAATACAAAAGTTGATGATATGGTGAGAGCAATTTATGAGTCTCTAGGTTATGCATGTAAGGATTGTTATACAGAGTTTAGAGCTGAACTTGATTTACTCAGATTAACTGGAGGAGCTAGTAATAGTCCTCTTGTTAGAAAAATAGTTGGTTCAATAACAAAGAATAATACACAGGTAATAGATAATAGCGAACAAGGAGCCGCTGGTGCTTGCATGGTAGGGTTGTTAGCGTTAAAAATTGCTAACGAATATCATGAATTAAATAAGAATTGGGTAGAGCCTTATTTAAAAGAAGAAGAAATCTTTGACTCAAAGCTCTCAAAAATTTATGAAAAGTCCTTTGAAGTTTATAAGTCTGGCTATCAGGCTATGAGTCAATTCTGGGATAAAAACCATCAATTACAGGAAGGAAAACATGAAAATTAGTATTTATGGTGATCTGTTTATGAAGGCAGATGTCTTCGAAGAGGTAATAAGAAGAGACTTAAACTTAAATAATGTTGAGTTTAAAAAGACTGAGACTACATGGCCTGATGATCCTTTTCACAACGAATTTGGTGAAGGTGATTTCTCGAAAATCAAAGAATTTCAAGGAAGCAAAGATGGCGTAATCGAGGCAATAGGGGATAGTGAAATTCTTATAAATCATATAGCACCCATTTCAGAAGAAATTTTAAAAAAAACTCCTAATTTAAAATTTATTGGAGTTTCAAGAGGAGGCCCTGTTAATATTGATATTGAAGCATGTAAAAAGTATGGAGTAACAGTTGCCAATGCCCCAGGTAGAAACGCATCCGCAGTAGCAGAATTTACTGTGGCATCTATTTTAGCTGAAACCAGACTAGTTACTAAAGGCCACCAAAGTATGGTAGATGGTCAATGGAGGGGTGATTTATATAGATATGACATAACTGGAAAAGAGCTTTGTGAAATGACTGTAGGATTAGTTGGTTATAGTCATATTGGAAAAAGGGTGCGCAATTTATTATTACCTTTTGGCTGCAAAATTATTTTCGCTGATCCTTTCGTAGATCCAGATGATGTTGATAAGAATAATGGCATCCAAAAAGTTTCAAAAGAGGAATTGTTGAATATGTCAGACATTGTATCAATTCATGCAAGAGTAACAAAAGATACCGAAAAATTTTTCTCAGAGAATGAGTTTAAGAGTATGAAAAAAGGATCTTATTTTATCAATACAGCTAGGGGTCCGCTTGTGAATTATGATGATTTATTAAAATATCTTCAAAATAATCACTTAGCAGGAGCAGCTTTAGATACTTTTGATATTGAACCACTACCAGCCGAACATCCTCTCAGAAAATTAAACAACGTCACTTTAACTCCGCATATAGCTGGTGCATCAATAAGAACCGTCTATTATGCAGCGGAAGTGATAGCACAAGATTTAAAAAATTTCATTGATGGTAAATCATTAAATAATCAAATTTGTTAAGGAGTAAAATGAACAAAAAAGAGCTAACTATTAGAAAAGATATAATCAATGCCGCTTTAATATTAGAAAGAAAAAAGCTTAATCAAGGCAAGGCTGGAAATATTAGTGTTCGATGGGATGGTGGCCTGCTAATTACACCCTCAGGTATTGCCTATGATAAGTTAAATCCAGAAGATATTGTATTTGTTGATAAAAATAAGAAATATCATGGCAAATGGAAACCCTCATCTGAAACTCCCTTTCATTTTGATATCTTAAAAAACAAAAAGGATATGGATGTTGTGATACACACTCATGCTCCATA
>DGAZ01000018.1 GCA_002384685.1 Methylophilales bacterium UBA4017
GCCATAATCTTTTTCCTTTGTTAAACAACTTCTACATAAAAATATTAAAATCATCAATTCAAAAACTGGTGCCCATGGCGGGAATCGGACCCGCGACCTCTCCCTTACCAAGGGAGTGCTCTACCACTGAGCCACATGGGCTGATTCAAAAAACCGAATCTGGAGCGGGCGACGAGGTTCGAACTCGCGACATTTAGTTTGGAAAACTAATGCTCTACCAACTGAGCTACACCCGCATACCCATACTAAACCCGACAAATAGCAGTAAAAGCCTTTTTTAATGGTGGAGGGAGAAGGATTCGAACCTTCGTACTCTGAGAGAACGGATTTACAGTCCGTCGCCTTTAACCACTCGGCCACCCCTCCCAACCGAACCCAAAATTATGTTATGTTTGACAGAATTTGTCAATAAAAATAATAGCTTAAATTAAAAAGATTTGGTGCCCTCTGTCGGATTCGAACTGACGACCTACGCATTACAAGTGCGTTGCTCTACCAACTGAGCTAAGAGGGCTTTAAAAAAAATGTAACTATATCAAATTTTTATTCTTTGGCGATATATTTTTTTATTTTACTAACTTCAAATAGCTTTTTTTTATCTTATTAGAAGGATTTAATGCTTCTTTGTCAGCTTTGCTAATATTTTTATTTAAGCTTGCTTTAAAATAAAGTCCCTCATGATTTTCAGCAGCATAAATCGATTTTACCGAGCCTATTGGTACAGTTACCGACTCGTTAATGCCTGAAAATCTTGCTGAAAATGATATGAATTCATTGGTAATAAGAAGTTTGGCAACTGATGATGGTGCTATATTTAAAATAATTTCATTATTTTTAACATGACTTTTAGGTGCTATAACGGCACTATTGACCTCTGCCAAGATATAAGGCGTTAGTCCCTCATCAACACACCAATCAAATATTGCTCTTATTAAGTAAGGTTTTGTAGATTCCATTTTAACTTACTAGGGACGCATAGCTTTTTCCGCAGGAGACATAGCCTCATGAAACAAGGGTCTTTCAAATATTTTGTTTGCATACTTTAGTAATGGAGCGCAACTGCTTGGCAGCTTGATATCATAATGATCTAATCTCCATAAAAGTGGGGCAATAGCAACATCCAACATTGAGTACTCTTCATGAAGGAGGTAAGGCTGTTTACCTAAAATTGGGCTGATTTGTATCAACACATCGGTAACTACTTTTCTTGCACTGTCCGCTTTTAACTTTTCGTTAGACTCTAAATCATGCATATGCACAAATAGCTGATTTTCAAAATCTTTTAAAAACAACCTTGCGCGCGCCCTCATTACTGGGTCGGGTGGCATCAATTGTGGATGAGGAAATCTCTCATCTATGTATTCATTGATAATATTAGCATCCGTAAGCACTAAATCACGCTCAACTAGAACAGGGGAGTCTGAGTATGGGCTCAGAATAGCTAAGTCTTCAGGTTTATTGGTTAAATCGACATCAATAACTTCGAAGTCCATGCCTTTTTCAAAAAGAACAATACGACATCTATGGCTAAATGGATCTACAGAGTTTGAATATAATTTCATCATAATTTTTATTTAATATTTTTCCAATATTCCTTTTTAAGATTAATTGCCAAAACTAATAGCAAGAAAAGAAAAGCGAGCACATAGTAACCTATTTGCTTTCTTTTTTGTTGATTAGGCTCCGCCATAAAAACCATATAATTAGTAATGTCTCCAATAAACTGATCATATTCTTTAGGGGACAACTTTCCTGGTCTTTGCAAAACTAACTCATAAGTCTTTGGGTCTAAAATCTGCTCCCCCTGGAGCTCCCATAATATATGAGGCATAGCAGAGTTTTTATACACACTATTGTTCCAACCCATTTCACGGGAAGTGTCTCGATAAAAGCCTCTAAGATAACTATAAATCCAATCTTCCCCCCTAGATCTTGCAGTAACTGTAAGGTTTGGTGGTGCGGCCCCAAACCATTTTTTAGCATCATCCGCGCCCATAGAAATACTCATGGGGTTACCAATTTTGTCTGAAGTAAAAAGTAGATCTTTCTTAATTGTCTCCTCACTTAGACCAATTAATTGTAATTGGTTATAACGCATATAGCTTGCGCTATGACAATTTAAGCAATAGTTTATAAAATTTCGAGCCCCACGTTGCAGTGATTGTTTATCTTCAAGGTTCACTGGTGCCTTTAAAAGTTGAATATCGCTTGCACCTAACGACAAGTGAATACTAAATAATAAACATATGGCGAGTATTAATTTTTTCATGGCATGGTTACCCTGTTTGGAACAGTCTTAGTCTTATCTTTTTTGCTATAAAAGGGCATTAAAATAAAAAATAAAAAATATATTATTGTAAAAATTCTAGCGACAAAAGTTGCTATATCACCATTGCCCAATAGTGGTACCGCGCTACTGAATTGACCCCAAATATTTGAAGGAACAGTCCCCAAATAACCAAGAACAAAAAAACTTAGTACGAATGCAGTTAGCCATTTTTTATAGAGCAGGCCTTTATAACGAATGGATCTGACCGGGCTCTTGTCAAGCCATGGGACAAAAAAGAAAATTAAAACAGAAAGTCCCATAGCAGCAACGCCAGGGAATTGGCTGTTTAGAATAGGCGGCACAGCACGAAGAATTGAATAATATGGGGTGAAATACCATACCGGTGCAATATGGTCTGGAGTTACTAAAGGATTTGCAGGAACAAAATTATTATGCTCTAAGAAGTAACCTCCCATTTCCGGGGCAAAAAATATAATAGATGCAAATACAATCAAGAAAACAGATAAACCAATCAAATCTTTGACGGTGTAGTAGGGATGGAAAGGAATACCGTCCAAAGGTATTCCCGTCTTTTTATCTTTAAACGCTTTAATCTCAACTCCATCCGGATTATTAGACCCAACCTCATGAAGAGCAATTAAATGCCCAAAAATCAAACCAGCTAAGGCAAGAGGAAGGGCAATAACATGGAACGCAAAAAAACGATTTAAAGTTGCGTCTGAAACAAGGTAATCTCCCCGGACCCATTCTGCTAAGTCAGGACCAATAAAAGGAATAGTTGTGAATAGGTTAACAATTACCTGCGCGCCCCAATAAGACATTTGGCCCCAAGGCAATAAATATCCAAAAAAAGCCTCCGCCATCAATAAAAGAAAGATTAAAACACCGAATAACCACAGCAATTCACGTGGTTTTTTATATGACCCGTACATTAACCCTCTGAACATATGAAGATAAATGACAACGAAAAATAATGATGCTCCAGTTGAATGCATATAACGTATAAGCCATCCAAACGATACATCACGCATAATATATTCTACTGATGCAAATGCCTCTGCCGCATCAGGCTTATAATGCATTGTTAAGAAAATTCCAGTCAAAATTTGCATCACAAAAACAAACAAAGCCAGTGCGCCAAAAAAATACCAAAAATTAAAATTCTTTGGAGCGTAGTATTCGGTTAAATGGTTTTTTATAAATGATGATAGCGGAAACCTTTCATCTATCCAGCCAATTAAGCCCGTTGATTCGTTATTCTTGCTATTAGCCATTCTTAAGCTTTCTCCTCTTGGTCTTCGCCAATAATAATTATATTATCATCCAAATATTTATGAGGAGGAACGACAAGGTTTGTTGGTGCAGGAGACCCCTTATACACTCTGCCTGCTAAATCAAATTTTGAGCCATGGCATGGGCAGAAAAAACCACCCTCCCATTCATTCCCCATGTCACCTTTTTTCTCTAGTTTCGGTGAAGGTGAGCAGCCCAAATGCGTGCAAATACCAACCACAACCAAAACATTTGATTTGATAGATCTGGTGGCATTCTGACAGTAGGTTGGTTGTTGTGATACTACCTTAAGATTTGGGTCGGAAAGATTATTGTTCTTGACGTCCAGGGACTTAAGCATATCCTTTGATCGATTCAAAATCCATACTGGCTGGCCACGCCATTCAGTTGTTTTTATTTCTCCGGGCCCGACTGAACCGACATCAAACTCCACAGCAGCACCAGCCGCTTTAGCTTTTTCACTTGGAAGCATACTTGAAGCAAAAGGTAGGGCTAGGGCAGAAGCGCCAATTGCTCCTGTAACCGATGTTGCCGCCAATAAAAACTTTCTTCGTTTAAGGTCGACTTTGTTGTTACCGTTTGCCATGAAATAAATCCTATATCTTAATAAGGTAATGAGGGGGTTAGGTTAAAACCATAACTTTCAAATGCTGCATATTATACCAAATCTGACAGGCCTAAATCATCTTAGTTTTATTTTTTTTGAAAGTACAATTCCAATTTCATACAAGAAGTATACGGGTATGGCTAAAAGTATCTGGGAGATGATATCTGGCGGGGTAAAAATTGCTCCGAACACAAATGAAAATGCAAAGAAATAAGAGCGATTTTTTTGGAACGTAACAATCTCAATCCATTCGAACTTTACTGATGAAATAATTATCAGTGGTATTTGAAATGCTAATCCAAAAGCTATGAATAAGGCGATTATCATTTCCAAGTAATTAGAAATATCAATCATTAAACCTACGTCTTTTGGAGTTATGGAAACAAAAAAGTGGAAAATTGCTGGAAATACAATAAAGTAAACAAAGATTGCTGCGAGCATAAACAAAAAGAAAGAAAATAAAAATAAAAAAGTGGCGAAAAATTTTTCTTTTTTATATAAACCTGGAGCTACAAAACTCCAAATATGATAAAAAATAATTGGGTATGAAACAATAAATGCTATTAAAGCGGTAATTTTAAAAGGAACAATAAATGTTGCCGACAGTTTTGTGCTAATAATTGATCCATTTAATATTGCTAACTCATCTAAAAGAGGTTGTGCAAAAAATTCATAAATATTAGTTGAGAATGGTATTAAAATTATTACTAAGGCTAGGTATATTAATAATGACTTAATTAATACCGATCTTAGTTCCAGCAATTGCTCAAAAAAGTTTTTTTTAATGTTCAATTCTTTCTTGATCTACTTTTGATTTCTTTTTCAATGTTTTTAAGCTCTTTAAATCTATCCTCTGTATCTATTTCATTTTTTATTTCAAGAATAAAGTTTTTAGTTTTTTGTGTAATTTTTCCTAATGCACGAGCAAGGGTAGGTAAGTTTTTAGGAGCGACGAAAATTATAATTGCTAAAATAATTACAAACAGCTCTGAGATTGATATGTCGAACATGCTTAATTATTTTTCTTAGCCCTGCTTTTTTTCTTAACTGTAGATTTTTTTTCTGAGTTGACTCCATCTTTAAAGTTTTTGACTGCTGCACCCAAATCAGCTCCTATATTTTTCAATCTTCCAGCACCGAATAAGACCAAAACAATTCCTAACACGATCACTAGCTCCCAAATACCTGGCATATTCATCTCCTTTATATTTTAACTAACTGTTCACTTCCACCGTACATATGAAAATGCATATGGAACACTTCCTGGCCACCTTCCTTTCCTGTATTAATCATTATTCTAAAACCTTTTAAGTGATTTTCTTTTGCTAACTTTGGCGCTAGTAAGAGCATTTTAGATAATATGTTTTGGTGGTTTTGGTTGCATCCTGAGAGGTTATCAATATGCTCTTTTGGAATAATTAAAATATGTACCTTATCTATTGGATTGATGTCCTTAAAAGCTAACAGGTCTTCATCTTCATATACTATTGAGGAAGGTATTTCTTTCTCTGCTATCTTACAAAAAATACAATCGGTCATAACAATCCCTATTAAAATTTACCTTACTCTCTATTTTTTTTTTCTTCAATCCCGGAAATTCCTTCCCTTCGCCTTAGTTCATCAACAACATCAACTACGCATAGGTTTTTTTTCGAGAGAAGAACTAGGCAATGAAACCAAAGGTCCGCTATTTCATGAATTAACTCATTATCATTATCTGACTTTGCAGCAATAATAGTTTCAGCTGCTTCCTCTCCGATTTTTTTTAAAATCTCATTTAAACCCTTTTTATGTAGATGCGCAGTATAGGAGAGGTTAGGATCATTATCTTTCTTAGATTTAATAATGTTTAATAAATCTTCCAAGTATTCATTTGTCATTTTTTTTCTCATACATGTCATTAGGATCCCTAATAACTTTATCATTGATCTCAATTTCATTGGTGTGCATATTAATGCGATTAAAGAAACAACCCTCTCTTCCAGTATGGCAGCTTATTCCTCCTTCTTGCCTGATCGTTAACAAAAGAACATCGTAGTCACAGTCCAAATGAATATCTTCGATCAATTGATAATTTCCAGACTCCTCACCCTTTACCCATAATTTATTTCTTGATCTAGACCAATAAACCGCTTTTTTATGCGCCAGTGATTGTTCAAGGCTTATTCGATTCATCCAAGCAAACATAACAACCCTCTTGGATATAGAGTCCTGAACAATAACGGGTAGCAACCCATCCTCATCCCAGACAATGTTGTCAATCCAATTACTCATAATCTAATTTCGATATTATTTTTAGCCATATATTCTTTTGCTTCTTGTATTGTATATTCTCCATAATGAAAAATACTAGCCGCGAGAACGGCATCAGCTCCACCTTCTTTGACACCATCCACCAAATGCTGCAAATTACCTACACCTCCTGAAGCAATGATTGGGACATTAACTTTTTCTGAGATCAATTTATTCAGCTCATTATCAAACCCAGTCTTTGTTCCATCCTTATCCATGCTTGTAATTAAAAGCTCTCCTGCGCCTAGATTAACCATTTTCTCTGCCCACAGAATTGCATCAATTCCGGTTGCATTTCGGCCCCCGTGAGTAAAGACCTCCCAATGATCTTCAACTCTTTTTGCATCTATAGCAACCACTATTGCCTGAGAACCAAATCTTGCAGATGCTTCGGCAACTAAATCTGGATTATTAATAGCTGAGGTATTTATGCCGACCTTGTCAGCACCAGCATTTAGGAGATTTCTTATGTCCTCACAAGACTTTACGCCGCCGCCAACAGTCAGAGGAATAAAAATTTGTTTTGCGACTTTTTCTATGATGTCAAATATTAGCCCCCTACCATCTGAGCTGGCAGTTATATCTAAAAAGGTTATTTCATCTGCTCCTTGCTCATTATATTTTTTAGCTATTTCAACAGGATCGCCGGCGTCTTGCAACTCAACAAAATTGATGCCCTTCACTACACGCCCATCCGTAACGTCAAGGCAGGGTATTATTCTTTTAGCTACAGTCATGCTTATCCAGTAAGCTCTTGGGCAAGTTTTTGGGCAGCCTTAAAGTCTAATGTTCCCTCATAAATAGCAGTGCCGGTAATGACTCCTCGGATGCCAATATTTGCAACCTCGCATAAAGCCTTAATATCTTCCATATTCGAAACTCCACCGCTTGCAACTACGGGGATTTTTAATGCCTCCGACAACTTAACAGTGGCCTGTATGTTAACTCCTGATAACATGCCATCCCTTCCAATATCGGTATAGATTACAGACTCTACCCCATACCCTTCAAACTTCTTAGCTAGCTCAATAACATTATGTCCAGTCAATTTTGCCCAACCATTAATTGCGACATTCCCCTCCTTTGCATCTAAGCCAACTATAATTTGACCTGGGTATGCAAAACAAGCTTCATGTAAAAATCCAGGATGGGTAACCGCTGCAGTTCCGATAATTACCGAGTCAACGCCACTATTAATAAATCTCTCCACAGTATCCAAATTCCTGATACCTCCCCCAAGCTGTATTGGGATCTCATTTCCGACTTCAGCAACAATGGCTTTTATTGCAACTTCGTTTATTGGTTTGCCAGCGAAAGCTCCATCAAGGTCAACTAAATGTAATCTTTGAGCCCCTAAATTTAGCCATTTTCTTGCCATCTCCGCAGGATTTTCGGAAAAAATTGTAGATTTATTCATTAGCCCTTGCTTTAAACGAACGCACTTACCTTCCTTTAAATCTATTGCTGGAATTATTAACATATCGTAACTAAATGTCCCATAAAATAAAGTTTTTCAATAATTGTAAACCGAATTGCGCACTTTTCTCAGGATGAAATTGTGTGGCAAAAATATTATCTTTTGCAACTGCGCATGCAAAATTCTCTCCATGCTCAGAGTAGCCTACCGCTACATCCTTATCACTTACATCAGCATAATAACTATGAACAAAATAAAACCTGCTGCCCGTTTCAATTTTATTCCACATTGGATGTGAGTTCGATTGGTTTACATTATTCCATCCCATATGAGGTATTTTTATTCTTTCAATATCACTTAATTTAAAGCGCTTAATCTCACCCGGTAAAAGCCCAAGTCCTTTTTGATTTCCTTCTTCACTTTTTTCAAAAAGCATTTGCAGGCCAAGACAAATACCAAGAAAAGGTTTTTGTTTTGCTACTTCGAGTAACACATCTGTTAAACCTCTTTTATCAAGTTCGCGAATGCAATCTGGCATAGCGCCCTGACCAGGAAAAATTATTCTGTCTGCTTTGATAATTTTATCGGGATCGCTGGAAATAAATGATTTCGTTTGGGGTGAAATAAATCTGACAGCATTATGGACTGACCTTAAGTTACCAACTCCATAATCAATAATTGCAATCATAAATTAAATGCAAATTTTGGCTACAATGTGCCCTTAGTTGAAGGCATTACACCTTTAATCTTTTCATCTAACTCTACAGCAAAGCGGAGAGCTCGGCCGAAAGCCTTGAAGATTGTTTCAGCTTGATGGTGGGAGTTTTCACCCTTCAAATTATCTATATGAAGCGTTATATTTGCATGGTTTATAAAACCTTGAAAGAATTCATGGATCAGATCAACATCAAATTCTCCAATTCTAGCTCTTGTAAAATTAGCATTTAACTCCAATCCTGGTCTACCCGATATATCCAGCACTACTCTAGATAGAGCTTCATCAAGAGGAACGTAGGCGTGGCCATATCTACGGATTCCTAATTTATCTCCAATAGCCTTATCAAATGCTTGGCCAAGAGTTATGCCAATATCTTCGACGGTGTGATGTGCGTCAATATGCAAATCACCTTTTGCCTTTATTGAGAGATCGAATAAGCCATGACGAGAAATTTGCTCGAGCATGTGATCTAAAAAACCGATACCTGAATCTAAATTAGAGATACCAGTTCCATCAATATTGATTTCTACTGAAATATCAGTTTCTTTTGTTTTTCGGGAGACTTTTGCTGAACGTATCATAGGTGTGATTTTAACATGAGTTTCATATAGTTAATAAAAATTTGAAGGGTGCTTTTAGACTAATGATCTTATAGCTTTAATTAATTCTTCCATTTGATCCTTAGTTCCAATAGTTATTCTCAAGTGATTACTTATCTTCGGTGGACGACTAAAATATCTAACTAAGATACCTTTTTCTCTTAAAATTTTAAACATCTCTTCAGCTTTTCTTGTTTTATGTTTTGTAAAAATAAAGTTAGCCCCCGATGGAAGGGTATCAAAACCCAATGCACCTAATTTAGACACCAAAAATTCTCTTGTTTTAATTATATTTTGAGTTGTAGATTGAAAGTAATCCCTATCTTTAAATGCTTCAATTCCAGCAATTTGAGCAAGCCTGTCAACCGGATAAGAATTAAAACTATTTTTTACTCTATTCAACCCTTCGACAATACTTTTGCTTCCAAAAGCACATCCTAAACGCATTCCAGCGAGGGAGCGTGATTTTGATAAGGAGTGAGTAACTACTAAGTTTTCGTACTTACCAATTAATGTAACTGCTGATTCAGTTCCAAAATCTACGTAGGCCTCATCCACCACCACCACACTATTTTGATTAAACTTTAACAGTCTCTCAATTTCTGATATTGGTTTTGGGATGCCTGTTGGAGCATTAGGGTTAGGGAAAATAATTCCCCCATTTGGAATCAAGTAATCATCTACATGAATCTGAAACTTGCTATCTAAGGGTATTTTTCTAAACTCTATCCCATAGAGCTTGGAATAAACCGGGTAAAAACTATAAGTAATATCTGGGAATAGTATGGGCTCACATTTCTTTAATAAACCATAAAAAATAAATGCTAAAACCTCGTCAGAGCCATTCCCCACAAAAATATTGTCTATATCTAGTTCGTAATACTCGGCAACAGCTTTTCTTAACTCAACACTTTCGGGGTCAGGGTAAAGCCTTAGATTATTATTTGACCCCAACTTTATAGCATCTAAAACCTTAGGGCTTGGTCCATAGGCATTCTCATTTGTATTAAGCTTTAGAGATACTTTATTCTTTGGTTGTTCACCGGGTATGTATGGATCTAATTGGTGAAGAGATTCGCTCCAGAACTTACTCATTTTTTTATTCTGTACTCAGCCGATAACCCATGTGCAAACAAGCCTTCTCCTTTGGCAAGTATTGAAGCCACTCGCCCCAGTCGTGACGCCGAATGTTCTGATAGCTCAATTAAGCTTGATTTTTTTTGGAAATCATAAACACCTAATGGGGAGGAAAATCTTGCTGTTCCTGAAGTAGGCAATACATGATTAGGCCCGGCACAATAATCGCCTATAGCCTCACAAGTATTCCTTCCAATAAATATAGCTCCTGCATGCTTAATTTTCTCTAAAAGTTCATTAGGATTATCTACTGCAAGTTCTAAGTGTTCGGGTGCAATTTGATTAGATACATCTGCAGCCTCATCAAGATTATCAACTAAAATAAAAATACCCCTATTTTCTAGCGATGTTTTAATAATCTCTTTTCTAGGCATTTTTTCTACTAAATTTTCAATGCTTTCTTTTACCCTATTGAAAAAACTCTCATCATCACAAATTAATATTGATTGAGCTAACTCATCATGTTCGGCCTGAGAAAATAAATCCATAGCAATCCAATCAGGATGTGAATGCTTATCAGATATGATAAGGATCTCTGACGGGCCAGCTATCATGTCTATTCCTACCGTGCCAAAAACCTTTCTTTTTGCTTCTGCTACATATGCATTTCCTGGGCCAACTATCTTATCAACTTTTGGTATAGTTTTTGTGCCGTACGCTAATGCGCCTATCGCCTGAGCTCCGCCGATAGAAAATATACGGTCAACACCCACAATCTTTGCTGCAGCGAGGACTAAATCATTTCTCTCTCCCTTTGGGGTAGGGACGACCATTACAAGCTCTTTTACGCCTGCTACTTTAGCAGGAATAGCATTCATTAAAACCGATGAGGGGTAGGCTGCTTTCCCTCCAGGAACATACAGTCCAACTCTATCAAGCGGAGTAATTTTTTGGCCAAACCTTGAGCCTTCATCATCATTGTAGGACCATGATTCCATCTTTTGTTTTTCATGGTAAGTAAAGATTCTTTTAGCAGCTTCCATTAATGCTTCTTTTTGCTCAGAAGAAACTCTTTCGAAAGCAGCGTTTATATCATTTTGAGTTATTTCAAGATCAGATGCATCAGAAAAAACTAACCCATCAAACTTCTTGGTAAATTCTAAGAGAGCTTCGTCCCCTCTTTTTTTTATTTCCACCAAAATATTATTAGTTGTTTCAACGATCTTTTCATTATTAGATGAATCAAAATTAAGAAAACCTTCTAGGCTATTTTTAAAGTTTTTTTCAGATGTTTTTAAAAATTTTATGTTCATTTTCTTACTTAATAGCTTCTGAGAATTGTTGAATCATCGGTTTTAGTAAGTCATTATTTAATTTAAGTGAAGCCTTATTAATTATAAGCCGTGAGGTAATATTAGAAACCTCCTCGACCGGAACTAAATGATTTGCTTCTAATGTTTTTCCGGAGCTGACCAGATCAACAATAATGTCTGCTAACCCAACAATTGGTGCTAACTCCATAGAGCCGTAAAGTTTAATCAAATCAATATGAATCCCTTTTTTTGCAAAAAAATTACTGGCAGCATTTGTATACTTAGTTGCTACCCTAAGTCGGGATTTACTCTGAATCGCCTGTGTATAGTTAAATTCTTTTTTGCACGCAACCATCATATTACATCTTCCAATATTTAAATCTAATGGGTGGTATATTCCTGTGCCCTGATATTCATCAAGCACATCCTTTCCTGCTATACCGATATCAGCTCCACCACATTCTACATATGTTGGCACATCTGATGCCCTAACAATAATAAGCCGAACATTCTTATTATTAGTTTCAAAAACAAGCTTTCTGGATGATTCTGGATTTTCAGAACAGACAATACCCGCTGATTGTAAAATTGGCATAGTTTCCGTAAAGATTCTACCTTTAGATAAAGCAATTGTTATCATCTAGCTTGTCCTCTTAATATTTGCCCCAAGCTTATTAAACTTGGATTCTAAATCTTCGTAACCTCTATCCAGATGATAGATTCTGTCGATTTGCGTGTTTCCCTTTGCCACTAATGCTGCTAATACTAGGCCTGCTGATGCCCTTAAGTCCGTGGCCATCACATTGGCGCCTTCCAAAGACTCTCCTCCTCTAATAATAGCGGTATTATGTTTTATATCAATAACTGCGCCCATCCGCTGCAGCTCCTGCACATGCATAAATCGATTCTCAAAAATGCTTTCTGTTATCTCTCCAACACCATCTGCAATAGTATTAAGCGCCATAAATTGTGCCTGCATATCTGTAGGAAATCCAGGATATGGTGCTGTTGTTATATTCACAGCTTTTAGTTTTTTGTTGCTTTTAATGGTGATGGAAGTTTTATCAGATTCAATATCGACTCCACATTCTAATAATTTTTGAACTATAGCTTCCATTTTTGTTGGGTCAACATTTCTACAAGTAACTTTCCCGCCTGTCATTGCTGCTGCAATTAAATATGTACCTGCTTCAATTCTATCAAACATAATTGTATGTTTTGCTGCATGAAGATTGCTTACTCCCTCAATCACAATTCTGTCGGAGCCTAATCCCTCAATTTTTGCCCCCATTTTTTTTAGGCATATTCCTAAATCAACTATTTCAGGCTCTCTTGCAGCATTGTGTAAAATGGTTTCTCCTTTTGCCAATACTGCTGCCATCATAAGATTTTCAGTTCCGGTGACTGTGACTTGATCCATGAATATCTTCGCTCCCTGAAGGCGATTTCCAGGAAGATGGGTAGAGGATGCATCAATATAGCCATGATTGATTTTTATAATGGCCCCCATTGTCTCTAAGCCTTTTATGTGGATATCTACCGGTCTTGAACCAATAGCACAACCACCTGGCATTGAAACTCGAGCTTGTCCAAACCTAGATAATAGTGGTCCTAGAACTAAAATTGAGGCTCTCATTGTTTTTACCATTTCATAGGGAGCCTCATAACTTGTAATATTTTTTGCACAAAGCAATACACTATCCTTAGCTTCAGATATTTCTACTCCGATAGCCTGCAAAAGTTTTTTGGTTGTCTTGATATCATGAAGGTCAGGCAAATTTGATAGCTCTATTGAATCGCCTGATAACAATGAACACATCAAAATGGGCAGAGCGGCATTTTTTGCCCCCGATATATCAACATTACCGAATAAGGTTGTTTGACCTTGAATGAGGAGCTTGTCCAAATTAGGTGCCTGAAATTACTTTTGCTAACTCTCCAGATTCATACATCTCTCTGATGATATCTGCACCCCCAACAAACTCTTTATTGATGTAAAGCTGAGGGATCGTAGGCCAATTCGAAAAAGTTTTTATACCTTCTCTAATATCTTGATCCTGCAAAACATCAACTGTTTCATAATTAGCGTCGCAAGCCGTCAAAATCTGGCAAGCAAGGCTTGAGAAACCACACTGTGGAAATTTTGGGCTTCCTTTCATGAATAATAAAATTTTATTATTCTCTATAAGGCTATTAATTTTATCTTCGATACTCATAATCTAATTATCTCCATGTTGAATTTTCCCCCACTGGGATGCTGTATACGTTTTTATTGATAATGCATGTAATTCTTGCTTCATCATTCCGTCAAGCGCATCATAAACTTTTTGATGTTGTTTTACTTTTGATAAATGGTCAAAAATATCACTGACAATAATGGCTTCAAAATGGGTGCCGTCATCCCCTTTGATTTCAATAAAGACGCAGTCCATATTTTTTTGGATCACAGCCTTAATATATTCCGGAGTTAACATTTAGGTCCTTAGTTTAAATCCTGATTTTAACATTTGAATTGCCGCAAATGATAACGTAATAAAAAATAAGAAGACAATTAGTAAGCTTAGATACGGCGAAACATCTGATTGACCAAAAAATCCAAATCTAAATCCATCAATCATATAAAAGAATGGGTTCAATTGCGATATATTCTGCCAAATTGTCGGGAGTGAATGAATTGAATAAAAGACTCCAGACAAAAATGACAGTGGCATAATAACAAAATTACCGAAAGCAGCCATCTGATCGAATCGATCAGCCCAAATACCAGCAATTATTCCAAAGGCGCCCAACAAGCCCCCTCCAAATAAAGCAAACCAGAATACAATCCATGGATGATGTATAGGGAGGTCAATAAATATTATAGCCAAAAAATATATAGCCAGCCCGACAAAAAGACCTCTTACAATTGCTCCTACAATAAATGCAATAAAAAATTGAATATAACTTAACGGGGAGAGCAATATAAAAACTATATTCCCCATTACCTTTGATTGAATAAGGCTGGAAGAACTATTAGCAAATGCATTTTGTAGCAGAGACATCATAATTAAACCCGGAATTAGAAATGATGTGTAAGAAACACCTTCATAAATTTCAAGCCTATCTTGTAATACGTGAGAAAAAACTACTAGGTATAACATTCCAGTAATTACCGGAGCAGCTACAGTTTGAAATGCCACTCTCCAAAACCTTATTAACTCTTTTTTAATTAAGGTCCATGTGCCAATTAACTGGGTTTTTAGGGTTACCATCTATTTTTTCGCATTAGTTAACTTTAAAAAAACATCCTCAAGATCCGTATCAACTGTTTGGATATCAATAATTTCAATTTTTGATTGCTTTAACCCTTCTGTGATCTCTGTTATGTCAGTAATTTTCTTTAATTGAAATGTGTAGAAATCTTCTGTTATTTGGTGAGGTATATGCGCTATTTTAATTGGTAATTTTTTTTCATCTTTGAAATTTAGCCTAAGCTTCAGATTTTTTGTTGAGAATTTTCTTAATAAATTCTTAGTAGTATCCATAGCGACTACCTTTCCAGCACGAAGCATTGCAACAGAATTGCAGAGCTCCTCAGCCTCTTCAAGATAATGGGTGGTAAGAACAATGGTGTGGCCTGCTTTGTTTAGATCTTTTATAAACGCCCATAGCTTTTGCCTTAATTCTACATCTACCCCAGCGGTTGGTTCATCCAAAACAATTACAGGGGGTTTATGAACTAGTGCTTGTGCAATCAATGCTCTTCTCTTCATTCCTCCCGAAAGCATTCTCATGTTTGTTGATGCTTTGTCAGTTAGATCAAGCCGCTCAATAATCTCATCTACCCACTTATCATTCTCTTTTCCTTTACCAAAGTATCCAGCTTGAAACCTCAGCATCTCTCTAACGTTAAAAAAAGGGTCGAACACTAACTCTTGAGGCACAATACCTACCGCATGCCTAGCTTCTTGATAGTTTTTTTGTACGTCGTATCCCATTACAGATATTTTTCCTGCAGATGCCTTTGTAAGTCCAGCCAACATATTAATCATAGTGGACTTCCCTGCACCATTAGGTCCTAGTAAGCCAAAGAACTCACCTTGCTTTATATCAATTGAGATTCCGTTTACAGCTTTTAAATCGCCATAGAATTTTTTTACATTTTTATAGGAAATAGCAGTTTTCATATTTTAAATAAATTATAGATGGAGTTAAATGGTCTTAATTGCTAAATAAATTGCTCTACGCCATAGAGCTTTGCTAGCGATTTTAGGCTTGATGGCTGATTTTGAACTATTACTTCTTTGCCAAACTTCTTTGCTTGACGCCTTTGCTCAAGGATAAAACTTAGCAATGAGGTATCAAGCTCTTTGACCCCAGTTAAATCTATAAATACAGAGTCTTTCCAACCATAATTCTGAACTTGGTCATGAACGCTTAGTATTTCCTTAAAAGTAATGTCGCCGTTAAGAAACCAGAGATTATTTTTTAGCTCAATTGACTGCATTAATTATTATTCGTTTTATTTTTGTTAGCGAGCTCTTTAATTAGAGAGTCCATGCCATTCCTTTTAATCTCGCTAGCAAATTGACTTCGGTAATTTGTTACAAGGCTTACGCCCTCAATGATTATATCAATCACTAACCAGCCATTGTCTTGTTTTGCTAAAGCATAATCAACATCTATAGGCTGTGCTCCACTTTGAATAATTTCAGTTTTGACTGTAACGATTTCGTCAGTTGGTTTCATACGCAATGGTTTATATTCTATTTTTTGATCTTTATATTTAGATAATGCGACCGCATAGGTTCTTAATAATAAATTTTTAAACTCATATTTAAATTGAGTTTTTTGGTCGTCAGTTGCTGTTCTCCAGGCCTTACCAAGAACCAATCTTGATATCCTCTCAAAATCGAAGTTTGGGAGAATTTTTTCTTCAGCCAGTTTATAAATCTTATTTGTATCTCCAGCCTGAATATCTTTGTCTTGTTTGATTATGCTGATTACGTCATCAGCAGTTTTCCTAACCAGTTCATCGGGTCCTATATTGGCGAATAAATTAATGCTTACAAAAATCAATGCAATAAAGAAAAATATTTTTTTAAACATTACTTGTCTTCCTCCGATGCTTTGCTATATAAAAATTGGCTAATTAACTTCTCTAAAACTACAGCATCCTGTGTTTGGGTAATCAGATCTCCTGCGGCCAAATTCGTCATATCTCCTCCTGCTTCAAGCCCGATGTATTGCTCACCCAGAAGTCCTGCTGTATAAATATTTGCAAAGGTATCTTTGGGAAAGACGTATCTTTTGTCAACATCAATACTTACAACTGCGTGGTAGGCTTCAGTATCAAATATTATTGAATTTACTCTTCCAACTACTACACCTGCTGCTTTCACTGCAGCCCTGGGCTTCAAGCCCCCAATATTTTCGAAGTGCGCATACACTGAATAGGTTTCTTTAATATTATTGGATGTCAAATTTCCAACTTTTGTTGCTAATCCGAATAATGCAGCGAGCCCTATTATTACAAATATTCCGACCCAAATATCTAACTTAGTTCTTTCCATAATTTATCATTCCTAATTTTACAAATATAATATTATACAAACATAAATGAAGTTAATATAAAGTCTAGCCCAAGAACAGCTAGTGAAGATATAACGACTGTTCTAGTCGTTGCTCTACTTACCCCTTCTGCAGTTGGTGGAGCGTCAAATCCTTCAAATAGAGCAATAATTGTACAAGCAAAACCAAACACAATGCTTTTAATTGCTCCATCAACAATATCATTGCTAAAATCAACGTTAGCTTGCATTTGTGACCAAAAGGCTCCTTCGTCTACACCAATAACCAACACAGCTATGAAATAGCCTCCCAGTATTCCCACCATAGAAAAAATAGTGGCAAGTATTGGCATGCTGATCATACCTGCCCAGAATCTTGGAGCAATAATCCTTGCGATTGGGCTTACAGCCATTACTTCCATAGCGGATAATTGCTCCGTTGCTTTCATTAAACCAATTTCCGCAGTAATTGCTGTTCCTGCTCTACCTGCAAATAATAGTGCTGTAACTACAGGGCCAAGCTCTCTGACTAAAGCCAAGGCAACCAAAACACCTATTGCTTCTGAAGACCCATATTTTTCCAGCGTATAGTAACCCTGCAGTCCTAAAACCATGCCAACAAAGAATGCGGAAACAACTATAATTACCAGTGATAAAACCCCAGTAAAATATATCTCCCTAATAGTTAGCCCTATTCTCTTAAAACTATCAGCTGAGTAAATTATTATAAGGAAGAATAAGCGAGTACCTGCACCCAGCCTTATCATCTTTGACCTAAAAGAGGATCCCAATCCTGCAATAATATTTAACAAATTGTTCATAACTGCAAGTCTACCCCATATGTTGGTGCGTCCACATGAAATGGAACCGGGCCATCTTTTTCTGAGTGAATAAATTGTCGGACAAATGGTAGTTTTGATGCTAATAATTGTTTGGGGCTTCCTTCTGCTGCAACCTCTCCATCAGCAAGGAAATAAATATAATCAGCAAATGAAAAAGTTTCTGCTACATCATGCGTCACAATAATTGATGTTGCACCCAATGCGTCGTTAAGCGATCGGATTAAATCACAAATTACGGCCATTGAAATTGGGTCTAATCCAGCAAATGGTTCATCGTACATAATGATGTCTGGATCAAGAGCTATTGCCCTTGCAAGCGCAACGCGCCGAGACATTCCACCGGAAAGCTCAGAAGGCATTTTTTTTTGTGCTCCCCTTAAGCCAACCGCATTTAATTTAAGCAGCACTAAGTCTTTAATCATGTTCTCAGGAAGGTTAGTATGCTCTCTCATCGGAAACGCAACATTATCAAATACGTTTAAGTCAGTGAACAAGGCGCCATGCTGGAATAACATTCCCATCTTTCTTCTAATATTATATATTCCCTCTCTTCCTTGGTCATGCACCACTTGACCATCAACAACGATTTCCCCCGACTTTGGTTGCAACTGACCAGCTATCAATTTCAGTATAGTTGTTTTACCGCAACCACTTCCGCCCATAATTGCTGAGACTTTGCCACGACTAAATTTCATATTAATATTCTTATGGAGCGTTGACTCACCATAGCCAAAGCTTAGGTTATTTATTGATATTAGTTCTTCCATGACGTATGCTTACCTAGAATATTCTGATGACTCATTTTAACTTATAATTTGATTTTTTAAAGCTCTCCATATGAATGAAGGCCAGACAAAAACAAATTAACGCCTAAAAAACAAAAGGTGGTTATTAACAATCCAGCAATCGACCACCAGGCAAGAATATTTCCTCTCAATCCCTTAATCAATCTTAAATGTAACCAAGCAGCATAATTTAACCAAACGATTAAAGCCCAAGTTTCTTTTGGGTCCCATGACCAATATCCTCCCCAGGCTTCAGCTGCCCAGACGGCTCCGAGAATAGTTGCGATAGTAAAAAATATAAATCCAATTGCTATGAGCCTATAAGTCATCTCATCCAGAATCTCTTTAGCTGGGAGGTGCCTTCTCCAGAAAATATTTTCCGTTAAAAGGTATGCCACAGATACCATGGCTGCTACTGAAAAAGCCCCGTAGCCAATGAAGTTTGCTGGTACATGAATTTTCATCCAATATGACTGCAGCGCTGGTACTAGGGGTTGTATAACATCTGCATTTTTGGCTAAGGTGTACCATAAAAGAAAACCGACTGCGGCATTAATTACAATCAATACGAATGGGCCTAGTTTTTTTGTATTTAACTTTTCTTCGTAAAATAAATAGATTAATGAGGCTATCAGACAAAATAAGATGAAAACTTCGTAAAGATTGCTTACCGGAATATGGCCTACCTCTACATCTATGAGATAAGACTCAAACCATCTAATTAATAATCCTGCAGATGCAAACACTACAGCTATCCAAACCATGCAAGTAGCAAAGTTTCCATAAAATTCTTTTTTTGAAAACAAATAAAACCAGTAAATTAACAAGGATAAAGGGAAAAGAGCAGTCATCCACATAATGGCAGATTGACTAGATAAAATGTATTTGAGTAAAAATTTACTTTCCGATTGCCCAAGGTCGCCTTGGTATAAATATATGCTCAAAAAAGTGAGTACAAATGATGCAATAAAAAAATATCTAAACCTCGCCCATTTAATTCCCAGATATGAGAATCCTGCAACAGAGGACACTAAAATAGCGACTTCATAATTGTCCATATAACTATAAAAGTTTGTTAGGGCGTACAAACCCAGCAACGATAACAATGCAACAAAACCATAGTCATACATATTCTTCTTCATGAACCGCCCCTTAATGTGAATAAAATCTTTTTATTTTATCTTTTGTATCAAGAACAAATTTTTCAAACTCTAGATGCTCTCGATTACTAGCAAATGCCAAAGTGATTTTTTTGGATCCTTTTTTTCTCACAATCCAAAGCCTCGCCTCTTGAATATATATCATGCAGAATATACCCAGTACCAACATAATAGATCCTAAATACACCCAGAACTGCCCAGGAGATTTAGTTAACTGTAATCCACTAGCCTGAATGTGATCAAAATCTCTTAATTCTACCCAAAAATTACTTCCGTAAAAGAAACTATCACTGTACCCATTTAAAGCGTCTTGAGAAAAAACTGTTACGTCATCAAAATTGAAGGGGGTGCTTGTTGGATTGTTATCCTGATAATCCAAAATGAGTTGGTCAGCAATAAGATGAATAATCTTTATGTAGGTGCTGGCGACTTGCTCTTGCTTTTCTTCCGGCACATTACTATCGATGCTCATCGCAATATTATTGTATCCGCCAGATACAAAATTTTCAAAAATAGCCTTGAAACTATTTGCCAAATCTTGAGATACTTCCTTAGTCTCAATTAGATTTTTTTTGGCAAGTTGATTGGCCGCTTTATCAATTTTTTTACCATTATGAATAAGGCTCTTAAAGATTGTGAAGCCTTCTAGTGATCGGTCAGCATCAGCTGGAATCCTCAGATACTTATAATCTTCCTGGGGTGAGTTTCTCATACCGCTCATAAAAAAATATCTGTCCTCTACCATCATAGGGAGCTGATAAGTTTCATATTCTCGCGCTTGCCCTGCCTCGTCCCTTATCTTGAAACGAAAATTAGGACCTACATTCTTGGGCTTTTTATTTTTTTCAGGCCCAATATCTAAAATATTGAATAATCGGAAATCTTCAAACTCAAAATTCACTTTTTTATTATCAACAATCATTACATTATGTTTAAAAACTTCGGCCTTCATATTCAATGGGCCTGCTATTGAGTGCAAATCAATCAGGTCAAGATTCATCCTTGATCCTCCGTCCTGAAAATCTGACTGATAAATTGTAACTCCCTCAAAGGTCAGTGGTTTGTTTACACTAATTTTTCTTGTTAAAATTTCACCGTTTTTTTTACTTTTAATGACTAAGTCACTTTCAAAGGATCTCGGTTGCCCAGAGGCGTAGTGCTCAATCTTAAAGTCCTTCAAAGAAACAGAAAAAGGAAGGTCTTGAATTAAATAGCCGTCTTTCACAGGTATAACTGCAACGTCTTGACTCTCCCCTTCAGCCAAAAGCATATTGGCTCTATATGAGAAGTTAGATATTTCCAGCCAGCTTTTTTTTGATATCTCGGAGATAGGCTTGTCCTGCATCTCAATTTGCTTAATACCCATGCTCTCTTTAAGCTTAAACACAAGATTACCATCCATCAGCCCACCTATACTGATAATAATAATTGCCATGTGAGTAAATATGTAGCCGAGCTTTTGAAAATCGCCTTTTTTAGCAATGATCAAATCATCCTGTCCATTAATTTTTTTTTCTCTGATCTTGAATTGCATCCCCTTAAGAAAATCTATTAATTCCAATCTTTTAAAATCTTTAAAGGGAACTTCTAAAGCGTACTTATTTCTTTTGAGTGATTCTTCACGAATATTTTCTTGAAAACGTTGAATGTCTTTAACCACTTGTGGGGTATTCCTATAAACACAGAGGCTAGTTGAGGCAACTAAAAAAAATAATATCAACAAGAACCAAGTTGCTTGATAAACATTATAAAGACTTAACATCTCAAATAATTCAAACCAAAATTGGCCAAAATTTACAATATAGGACTCGTAAGGCTGGTTTTGTTGTAGGACAGTTCCAATAATTGAAGCTAGGCCAACGACTGACAACATAGAAATAGCAAACCTCATTGAGCTCATCAACTGAGAAAATGTCATTATTTTTTTTGTTGGGCTATTCAAATGAGCTGGGTACTTTAAAAATTTAAGTCAGTGGGACTAAATTAAAAAAGTGAAGTTGCATTTAGTTGGGTAATTATCTTAATCCCTGAATGTAATCGGCAACAGCTTGCATTTCATCTTCGGTTAATTTTTGCGCTATTGATCTCATCATCATTGCAGAGTCGTTAGCCCTCTTGCCTAATCGGAAAAGGTTTAACTGCGAAACAGTATAGTCAGCATGTTGGGCATTAAGTCTTGGGTAGGTATCAGGTATACCATGCCCGGAAGGTCCATGGCACCCCGCGCATGCTGGTACGCCCTTCTTGTTGAGCCCTGAGCGAAATATCTTCTCACCAAGAGAGCCAATACCATTTTCTTTTGCCGCACCCAATGTTAAAGATTGTGATGCATAAAATAGACCGAGATTTTTCATGTCTTCATCAGTTAAATTTGCCACCATTCCTGCCATTACCGCATTATCTCTTGTGCCACTTTTAAAATTTATTAACTGTTTTGTTATGTAGGCTGCATGCTGCCCGGCTAACTTTGGATTAGTGGATATTGAGCTATTCCCATCCGCTGCGTGACAAGCAATACATAAATTACTAATAATTTTTTTTGTTGCTTTGAGATCTTTGGACGTAAATGTCTCGGCTAAAATAATGTTTGTCGTCAAAATAAAAAGTATGAAGAGAAAGTTTCTAGCAAATCGCATTCTAATATTCCAAAATTTAATTAATGGGTCATTCTAACTAAATTAGGCTCAACGTGATAGCATTATTGCTTATGAAATAAGGAAAAATCATGCCTTTTTTGCAAAATGCAAAGTTTACAATTTCTGTAAACAATTTTAATGAATTACCAGAAGACAAAGGAGTTGAAATTGCTTTTGCAGGTCGGTCCAATGCAGGTAAATCAAGCTCCATTAACACTTTAAGCAATCAAACCAGACTTGCATATGTCAGTAAGCAGCCAGGTAGGACGCAGTTAATTAACTATTTTTCAATTGATGAAGGTAAGTCTTTAGTTGATCTTCCTGGCTATGGTTACGCAAAAGTTCCTGGGGTTATGAAGGATCATTGGCAGAAGATTCTTCCAGCCTATCTGCAAGAAAGACAATCACTAGTTGGGCTTATTATTGTAATGGATATCCGAAGGCCCTTAACAGATTTGGATATACGCATGCTTGATTGGTTTGCTCCACGTAAGAAACCAATCCATATTCTTCTTACTAAAAGTGATAAATTATCGCGAGATAAGGGTATGCAGGCTTTACTTAAAACTCAAAAAATTGTTAAAGAAAAATGGGCTGATTTTCATCACACACCTTGTTCAGTTCAATTATTTTCTAGTTTAAAAAAAAATGGTGTCGAGGAAGCAGACCGAGTTATCCAAGGGTGGTTAGCTTCGTAAAAAAATAATATCCCAAACCTTGTGGCCTAAATTCAAACCTCTCTTCTCGTACTTCGTATATGGTCTGTGGTCAGGCTTTTTGTGAAAATTCTCAGTTTTTAAAGTGTATTCATTACACGCTTTAAATTCCTCCAGTATCCATAATGCATAATCTTCCCAATCTGTTGCAATGTGAAGGTAAGCATTGTTTTTTAATTTAGCTGCTATCTTGTGGAGAAATTCGGCACGAATAAGCCGCCTTTTATTATGCCTTTTTTTATGCCATGGGTCTGGAAAAAAAATATGTATCCCGTCAAGACTCTCATCGGCAAGCATGGTATCAACAATCTCAACGGCATCGTGCTGAATGATTCGTAAATTTTTTAATTCATACTCTTTTATTTTATTTATTAAGTTTCCAACGCCAGGGGAATGAACTTCTATCCCAATAAAATTGATTTGCGGAAATGTTTTAGCTATTTCGGCTGTAGTGTCCCCCATACCAAAACCTATTTCAAGAATTGATGTTGCTTGCTTTAATGGAAAAACTAAATCCCACTTTATCAAATCATTAGAGCTTGGTATTATTAATTCATCGCCGTGTTCGGTAATTGCATCAGATTGATGCTTAGTCAGTCTTCCTTGCCTGAGCACATAACTTCTTATTGGTCGATTTTTTTTATTCTCTTCCATTATTTATAAATTAAACGTCCTGTCGTTTCTTGAAAATTCTGCAAAATCAAGATCTATATTTTTAGTTATCGCCATCACTTTTACCAAATCCCCCATCTCAGACGGTGACACTAATGTTTGGATACCAGATGACATTTTTACATAATTCATCTTATCCTCCGGACTTATCTTTTCCATTAGATTTAATATGCCTGCATTAATAAGAAAATTAGCCTGGGATGTATACAAACTAATTTTGAAATTTAATTGCGTGGCTATTCTTGCAATATGAGAAAAATTAACATGTGAGGTAATATCTTGGAGCCCAATAAGCACCAAAGGGTTTGAATGTGCATAGTGTTTAAAGTGGCACATTAATGTGCCTTCTGAGCGGTCTATATGAAAATATTCACTTTCTGTAAAGCCATAATCTACAATATAAACTACAGCTTTATCAATTGCCTCACCGAACTCTTTTAGCAAACTATCGTATTGTTCACAGTATTCAAAATTATAATGTTCAGGAAGGCTTTCTAATGGTAACTTGCTTGCTAACTCCTTGTTAGGCTTTTTATCAAGCTGCCATTCTAGTTCATTGTTAATAATGGTGACGCCTTTTTTATAGGGCTCATGCCCTCTAATCTCATAAATATCCGCAGGCAGTGCATCAAATAATTCATTTGTAAAAATTATGCCTTTGAACTCTGCTGGAATTTTTTTAACCCAAACAATCTTCTTAAAAGCGGTATCACTTAAATCTTTCTGTAGCATTGTTTTTTGTCTGTCTATTAAATCTTTGCTAATTTCAAGTATAAAAAAGTTTGCGATATCAACTCCTTCATTTTCAGCATTAAGTAAAATATCTTTGCAGAAGCATCCATTTCCCGAACCTATTTCAAGAATATTGTTGTCAACTTTTTTTAAAGCACTAACAAAATGATTAAAGAACGTTCCAGCAAATAAATTTGAAATGTTTGGTGCCGTTACAAAATCTCCATTGGGTCCAAAAACTTCACTGGGAGCTGTATAGTAGCCATATTGTGGATCATATAAGGCCATATTCATAAAATCTGAAAAAGATAACCAATTATTACTTGCCCTTATCTTTTCTTTTAGCTTATTAGTTAATAATTGACTTAAATGTAACTCTTCTTTGGAGGCTTCAGGAAATTTTGTCATCGGGTTAGATTATAATATTTAAAATTTAAAATACATTACTTATGAATAAAATAAAACGCATTGCTTTAATTACTGGAAGTGCAAAAAGAATTGGTGCATCAATTGCCAGACATCTTCATAATCTAGATATTAATATCATGATTCATCATAATCAATCATATGAAGAAGCAAGTGAGCTTGCAAAAGAGCTGAACAAAAAAAGAGCAAATTCAGCAGCTACGGTTCAGGCCAACTTACTGCACTCAGATTCCTATACAAAAGTTATTTCTGAGGTTATTTCAGTCTTTGGGCAATTAGATTTTCTTATCAACAATGCTTCAACCTACTATGCTACCCCTATTCATACTATTAATCAGGAAAACTGGGATGACTTAATGGGCACTAATTTAAAAGCTCCATTAATGCTATCCCAATCTGCAGTGAAATATTTAGAAAAAACAAAGGGGAGTATTATTAATATTACTGATGCACAAATCCAGAATCCTAAAAATGATTATGTCGTGTATTCGTTAGCAAAATCTGGCTTAACGACACTGACAAAAGCCCTTGCCAAGAATTTAGGTCCTAACATTCGAGTAAACGCTATTGCTCCTGGTGCTATATTATGGCCCGACTCTAATCAAGAGATGGATGAAAACTACAGAAAAAGTGTTGTATCTCAGACCTTATTAAAACAAATGGGCTGTCCTGAGGATATTTGCAGTGCTGTTGAATATTTATTGCTTCATGCTTCCTATGTTACGGGGCAAACAATAACTGTGGATGGTGGAAGGAAGTATTCATGATAAATCATGGGCTACCCGTAAACCCATCACAAAATTTTCTTAAGGTTCAAAAGAAGTTAATTGGGCAAACAGGAAAAGCAATCGCTCATTTTAATATGATTGAAGATGGAGATCGCGTGATGGTCTGCGTTAGCGGGGGGAAAGACTCTTTTACATTGCTAACAATACTGCTAACCCTTCAAAAAAAAGCGCCAATTAACTTTGAAATAATAGCCATGAATCTTGATCAAAAACAACCGGGTTTTCCTGAGAATATTCTTCCAAATTACTTTAAAGGTCTGGGAATACCCTTTGAAATTGTTAATGCTGATACTTATTCCATAGTTAAGGAAAAAATACCTGAAGGTAAAACAACATGCTCTCTTTGCTCCAGACTTAGAAGGGGCATTATTTATAAGACAGCTAAAGCACTTGAAGTTAATAAAATTGCACTAGGGCATCACAAAAACGATATTGTTGAGACATTTTTTCTGAACATGTTTCATGGATCAAAACTTAAAGCTATGCCACCTAAGCTATTATCAGATGATAAAGACAATATTATCATCAGACCTTTAGCATTCTGCGAAGAAAAAGATATTGTTAGTTATGCTAATACTATGAACTTCCCTATCATTCCATGTAATCTTTGTGGATCTCAAGAAAATCTTGAAAGAAAGAAGATTAAAGCTATGCTTAAAAATTGGGATGAGACGAACCCAGGAAGAGTTAATAATATTTTTGGTGCTATCTCGAATATTGAGCTATCTCATCTTGCGGATAACACCCTTTTTGATTTTAATGATTTACAAAAAAATAAGGTAAAAAAAAATGATAGGGCTAGAAAAATAATTAATATCTTGCATGCTGTTAAATAAATTAAATCTGATATTGCCTTGAATTGTTTTTCATTTCTCCTTATGATGCCTAGTTTTAAATCAACGTATAAGTCTATTACATGACCAAATTATTGATCGTTGAATCACCTTCCAAAGCAAAGACCATAGGTAATTATCTCGGAAAAGATTACCAGGTGCTTGCCTCTTACGGCCATATACGTAATTTACTTCCTAAGTCCGAAGGAGTAGATACCTCTAATTTTGAAATGAGGTATGAAGTTGGCGCTCGAAGTAAAAAATATATAGATGCTATTGCAAAGGCTGTGAAAAGTTCTGATGAGATATTGCTGGCAACCGACCCTGATCGAGAGGGCGAAGCTATTGCATGGCACATAGTTGAAGTCCTTAATGAGAAAAAAATAGTCGGTAGTAAAAAAATAAGTCGAATTATTTTTGGTGAAATTACCAAGACCGCAATTATTGAAGCCTTAAATAATCCACGGCAAGTAGCTCAGCCACTGGTGCATGCTCAACAAGCAAGACAGGCTCTAGACTATTTAATTGGATTTAATTTGTCGCCATTGCTATGGTCAAAAATTCGCTATGGATTGTCAGCAGGAAGAGTTCAAAGTCCCGCACTAAGGCTTATTGTTGAGCGAGAGAAGGAAATAGATGACTTTAAATGTCTTGAGTACTGGAGCATTCATCTCGATGCCTTAAAAGGTAAATCTAAAATACCCTCAAAGCTCTCCGTTTTGAATAATGAAAAAGTTGAGCAGTTTACAATTACCTCCGCTGAACAAGAGAAAAAAATTGTAGGGGAATTACTTCTTAAAAGTTCTGGAAAAATTCGGGTGTCAAGGGTTGATAAGAAACAACGAGTAAGAAATCCTACTGCACCTTTTACTACATCAACACTGCAACAAGAAGCGGTTCGTAAGCTGGGTTTTACTACCAAAAGTACAATGATGACAGCGCAACAATTATACGAGGGTATTAGCACGCATGAAGGTACCGTTGGCTTAATCACATACATGCGCACTGACTCAATGAGCTTGTCGGAAGAATCGACTTCACAAATAAGAAAGTATTTAGAAAATAATTACACCAGGGAATACTTTCCGCAAAAAGCAATAGGATACAAAACAAAAGCAAAGAATGCACAAGAGGCTCATGAAGCTATCCGCCCTACAAATATTGAGAGAACGCCCCAAAGTCTTAAGCCTTATCTTAGCGATCAGCAATTTAAGCTCTATGAAATTATCTGGAAAAGAACCTTGGCTTGCCAAATGTCTCCAGCTATTTTCGATGCAGTTAGTATTGATTTGGAGGTTGGTCAAGGCGAAAGTATCTTCAGAGCAAGCGGACAAACATTAAAGTTTCCAGGTTTTATGTCTGTTTATCTTGAAGATGAAGATGATGCTAAAAAAGATGATTTAAGTGATCAAAAAATTCCCGATTTAGATGTTGGGGAAATTTTAATGGTGGATAAAATTTCAGGCACTCAACACTTTACTGAGCCACCACCAAGATTTACAGAGGCTAGCCTTGTTAAAACGCTGGAGGAGTATGGCATTGGAAGACCCTCAACTTATTCAAGTATTATCAGCACTCTTCAGGACAGGGAATATGCCCTGCTAGATAAAAAAAGATTTACTCCTACCGACGTTGGCATAGTAGTAAACAATTTTCTTACCGAGCACTTTACAAATTATGTTGATTACGATTTTACTGCCACCCTTGAAAGTCAGCTAGATGATATTGCAGCTGATAAAAAAAATTGGCTAGAAGTTATTCAAGTTTTCTGGGATCCATTCATTAAGCAAGTAAAAGAAAAGGGAGACCTAGATAGAACAAAAATTACACAGAAAGAAATAGGTGAGGATTGCCCTAAGTGCAACATGCCACTTCTTTCAAAATTGGGCAAGCGAGGTAACTTTGTTGCATGCTCAGGCTACCCTGAGTGTGATTTTACAAGAAGCTCCAATGGCGATTTACCCCAAGAACCTAAAATTGTTGGTGTAGATGAATTAACGAAAAAATCAATTTACTTACTGATAGGTCCTTATGGCCCATATCTTCAGCTAGGTATACCTGAAGAAGGCGATAAGGTTAAGCCAAAAAGAACGACGATACCGCCTGAGATTGCTTTAGCTGACTTAGATGAATCAATTGCGAAAAAACTCATTTCTCTTCCAAAAGAACTAGGGATGCATCCAGAAACAGGGAAGCTAATCATAGCCAATATTGGTCGGTTTGGTCCCTATGTCAATCATAACGGTAAATTTAAATCCGTACCAAAGACAGAAAATATTTTTGATATCACTTTTGAGGCTGCAGTAGAGTTATTAAGGCCTCTTAAGACGATAGGTGTCGATCCTGAATCAAAAAATCCAGTCGAAGTCTATAAAAGTCGATTTGGTTTTTACATACAATTAAAAGCTACGAAAGTTAATATCTCCAAAGATACCGATCTTGATAAAATCTCTATGGATAAAGCGCTGAAGATGTTATCAAAAAAATCTGAGGAGGAAGCTAAGAAAAAAGAAGCTCTGAAGAAACCAAAGAAAGCTAAGAAGGCTAAGAAGGCTGTTTAGTAGAATTTTTTAGGTTTGTTACCTTATTTATTTTTGCCTCTTTCTCCATCCATGTTTTAATTCTTTTTGCATCAGCAACTCGAGTATATTTTCCAAAAGAGTCTAGTAGGACAATAATGACAGGCTCATTGTTAATGACTGTCTGCATGACTAAACACCTTCCAGCCTCACGAATAAAACCTGTTTTTGAGAGGCCTATATCCCACTGCCCCTTTCTAACTAAGCTATTGGTATTTGAAAAACCAATGGATTGTCTTTTCTTACCCACCTTAACATTGCCGTTAGGGTTTGTACTCAGATCTCTTATCAGGGGATATTGGTATGCAGCCCTTGTCATTCGAACAAGGTCTCTTGCTGTAGAAATATTTCTTTTATCCAGTCCGGTTGGATCTGCAAACTTACTATTGTGCATACCAAGCTGCAAGGCCTTAATATTCATTGCTCTTATGAATGCCTTTTTACCTGCTGGGTAAGATCTGCTAAGCGCAGATGCTGCTCGATTATCAGAGGCCATTAATGCAACAGAAAGGAGCTCTAATCTCGTTAATTTTGTGCCGATAGTAAGCCTAGAACCCGTCCATTTCAGTCTATCAATATCATGTTTTGATATCGCTACCTTTTCGTTTAAATCTATACCAGAATCAAGGATAACCATTGCAGTCATAAGTTTAGTTAGAGATGCTATCGATGTTTGCGTGTATGCTTTTTTTTGATATATAACTTTATCAGTATTTTGATTAACAACCATAGCCATTGAGGATCGAACCTCAGGCAATCTCTGATCTTTTGCGTAGCTAAAACTAAATGCTGTTAAGGATAGAAGGAATATTAGTAGAAAATTTCTTGTTATCTTATTCACAGGTCACCTTGTTTTAATGTTAATCAAGATCATATACAATCTAGCAAAGCTTGTCACTTATCAAAAAAAATAAACTTAAGGCTAAATTAATGAGGACTATAAACGAATTAAAATTTTCTCAGGATCATGTATGGCTTGCCCATATAGACAGTAATAAATATCACTTAGGGATTACTGATTTTGCTCAAGACCTTCTTGGTGATATTGTGTTTGTTGATATAAAATTGAATGTGGCAATACCCCCAAACAGCCCTCTAGGAATTATCGAGTCCGTTAAAACTGCGTCTGATATTGTGTCTCCTGCAAATATTAAAGTCATTGGCCTCAACCCTTTAATAGAAAAATCTCCGGAAACTATTAATGATAAACCTTATGAAACATGGATCTGCGAGATTACCTTAGACTCCGATGTTGAAATCGATAATCTACTTAATTATGAACATTACCTAGACTTGATTAAAGAATAATTTGCGAATGCTCGATAGCATCTAATTTATATCCGCAGTCCTTATAGAAGGTATAACGTTCCCTAGCATTTGATCTTTCATATTCGTCCAATCCGACCAATTCATAAAGCTTTAGGTATCTCCCAAATCCTTCAATTTTTTTATTAGTCGTATTAATTAAAATATCATCCATAAGTTTCACCTCATAATCGCTCAAACATATTTTATTAATGGCGGAGGATTGATTGGTTAAATGTGGGAGAAAAGATGCCTTGTCATTACGCCAAAGCATACCTGATAAATTATTCATCAATTCTTTGTTGTCAAATAGCGTGAGGCTTGCTCTATTTTTTTTAAATGACGAAACAATAATCTGGTAGATTAAATCTTGCTTGTCAGACACATTGAAAATAAATTGAATATTTGTCAAATTACTTTTTTAGCTCAGATCGATTTATCAAAAACTGACTTATCATAGGAACAGGCCTTCCTGTGCTTCCTTTGTCCTTTCCTGATTTCCATGCAGTGCCAGCAATATCTAGATGTGCCCAATGATACTTCTTTGCAAATCTCGCCAGGAAACATGCGGCAGTAATACTGCCTGCTGGACGGCCACCTATATTTGCCATGTCTGCAAAATTACTATTTAATTGGGGCTGATACTCTTCCCATAATGGCATATGCCAGGCCTTATCTAAAGAAACATTCGAGGCTGCTTTTAGCTCATCAGCTAAAGGATCATGATTACTGAAAATTGCAGTTGCATGATGGCCTAATGCAATCACACAAGCTCCTGTTAAGGTCGCTACATCAATCACCAACTCCGGATTATATCTTTCAGCATAAGTAAGGGCATCACACAAAATTAATCTTCCTTCAGCATCAGTATTTAGTACTTCAATCGTTTGTCCTGACATGCTTGTAACTATATCCCCTGGTTTTAAAGCTAAGCCATCAGGAAGATTTTCACAAGAAGGAATTAGCGCTACAACATTAATAGGCAACTTCAATGCACCAATTGTTTTCATGACTCCTAGGACAGAAGCCGCTCCACCCATGTCATATTTCATTTCATCCATATCAGAAGACGGTTTAATTGAAATACCCCCTGCATCAAAGGTGATTCCCTTTCCAACCAAAACAATTGGTTTTTGTTTCTTTAGACCAAGACTATGCTCAATAGTAATAAATTTTGGGGCCTCCCTACTACCCTTGGCTACCGATAAAAATGAACCCATCCTTAATTGCTCTATTTGCTTTTTATCAAAAATCTTTGTCTTCATTCCATATTGTTTTGCTATATCTTTTGCCACAGTTGCAAGATATGTCGGTGTGCAAATATTCGGTGGTAAATTACCAAGGTCTTTCGTAAGATTTGCACCTTCCGCTACCGCAGACCCATGAGTGAGACCTAATTTCACTTCCTTTATTACAGATCCCTCATATTGAAGAAGGGTTTGTATGCTAACAGTAGGGGCTTTAGTTGTTTTTAAAGAATTAATTATGTATGAAGCATTAATTAGCTCTCTTACAATAAATTCAGTTCCGGCATGGGCGCTTATATGCTCATTAAAAAACTGTTCGATAGGTAATAAAACTTTTTTAATGTTCAGTTTACTGATTACATTTGAAAAAATATTCGTTATCTTAATTAATGCCTCAGCATTAAATAGTTTTAAACTTCCCGTTCTAACTAGCATTACCCGCTTGAATGTTTTGTCTCCATGGACCACTAGAGATGCCCCAACCTCAGACTTTAAATCATTGGTATTTATAATATTGGATAAAAAAGCGTTTGAAGCTACTGGTAATTTAGACTTGAGAATAATTTGGTTTTTATCGTCCACAGCTAATATGATAATATCGGCTGATAAGTCATGTATTGAATCGCTTTTAATGTTAAATTTCATTTATTATCCTTTTTTAGAATCAAATTTATAATCACATGCTGTTTAAAAAGTCCTTAACCAGGGAATTATTTTATACATCCCTATCCACAATCCTTATCTTATCTGGGATTGTCATTGCCCAGAGAGCGGTAATTGTTTTTCGTTTTGCTGCAAAAGGAAGTATACCAAACGACGCTATTGATACGGTGTTAGTTTTTAATCTTTTAAAGCACATGCCTCTTTTACTTTCACTGACAGTATTTATTACCATTTTAATTACATTGAGTCGATGGTATAAGGACAGTGAAATGATTATATGGTTCAGTTCTGGGCTTGGGCTGTATAGCTTAATCAAACCTATCATTACATTTTGCTTTCCCATTATTATTTTAATTGCATCACTTTCACTCTTTATCAGTCCCTGGGCTGTACAAAAAGCAGAGGAATATAAAAGTGGTTTAAAGGGGAGGGATGAGATTGCAACTATTACCCCGGGTACCTTCAAAGAAGCAAAATCAAATAATCGAATTTTTTATATAGAGGGCTTTGGTAGTCTGGGCAGCAAGGTGAAAAATATTTTTATTCAATCCCTGCAGAATGGAAAACTTGGGGTAATTGTATCTAATGAAGGGGAAAGGGTGGTGGATAAAGATAACAATAACTACATCGTACTAAAAAGTGGCCGGCGTTACGAAGGGATGAATGATTCTAAGGAATTCTCCACTACATCCTTCGATGAATATGGCATTTTGATGGAAAAAAATACTAAAAGAAATCTAAATATTGGAGCTAACGCAGGGATAATAGAGGCGATACCAACATTAGATTTAATTTTTAATCAAAATGACTCCAACAGAAGGCAGTTTTTGGCTGAATTAATGTGGCGCATATCGCTGCCCCTATCCACCATGCTTTTAATTTTTCTAGCCATACCTATGAGCTTTATTAATAATCGAACCGGAAGGTCTTTTAATATGATAATTGCTATATTTATATTTGTTATATACAACAATTTTTTAGGTGTTTTTCAAAGCCTCATTTCCGTCGGAAAAATCCCTTTATGGCTTGGCTTTCTCCCCATTCATCTTTTATTTGGATTTACAGCTTTTTACCTTCTTCATCGAAGATCACTAAACCTTCCATTACTTCCTTCGCGCTTTATTAAAAAACTATGATTTTAATAAAATACATAAACAAAGAATTTATGATTGGAATATTTATGATCATGTTTGGATTGATAGCATTATTTGCTTTTTTTGATTTTATTCAAGAAATTGGAGATCTTGGGAAGGGAGGCTATGGCATTGCTCATGCTATTACTTTTGTAATCCTTAGTATTCCTGGTCATATATATGAAGTCGTTCCGCTAGCAGTGCTTATTGGGTCAATGTATACGATAGGTCAGTTATCCTATAATTCTGAACTGAATGTTATAAGGTCTAGCGGTTATTCAATCAAAAAAATAGCTTTATCTTTAATGATAACAGGAGGATTTTATGCTATTTTTACTCTTCTAGTTGGCGACCTTATAGCACCTAACTCTGAAAAAAATGCTCAACAAATGAAGATTGGCATTACAAATGCAGTTGTGGGCCAAGAGTTTAGTTCCGGATTTTGGATCAAAGACGGAAATAATTTTGTTAACATTGAAAATGTTTTGCCTGACGCCACCTTAGAAAAAATTCATATTTATGAGTTTGATGATCTCTTTAATTTAAGAACAGTAGTGAATGCGGAGAAAGGTGCTTTTAGAGACGGGGAATGGAAACTTCAAAACATATCACAAACAACACTTTACGATAACTCCGTTAAGACGCTATCCATACCAACGGGAAGTTGGAAATCACTCATGCGGCCGGAAATGATGAATGCTCTGATCATCTCGCCCGAAAAAATGTCATCCTTTAATTTATATAAATTTATTAAGTACTTAAAAATAAATAATCAAAAGTCCACAAAGTATGAGGTCGCTCTTTGGGAAAAAATTGTTCACCCTCTGATGCCCTTGGTCATGATAGTTTTTGCTGTCCCTTTTGGGTTTCTACAAGAGCGTTCTGGTGGAAAATTCTTTAAAATGTTTGTAGGGATAATCATTGGCATTGCTTATCAGATTATTAATACTATGATAAGACACGTAAGCCTTCTTAACGACTGGCAGCCATTTATAAGCTCACTTGTTCCAACCCTTATATTTTTATCTATAGGGTTTTATCTAATCAGGAGGTTCGAATATAAATAACTTTAGACTTTAGAATCAAATCGTGAACATACTGTCTTCCACCAAACAAGATATTCAGATAAAACGATAAAATTAACAAGATGCCGAGAGTAGCCAAAAAATATCGGTACAGAAAAAAAGAGAATTGGTAATTCTTCGGCGGAATAAGCTTTAGCTTCCAGGCTTTCATTGCAAGAGTCTGGCCCCCTTTAGACCATGAAAAAATAAAATATAATCCGGAAGCAATCCATAAAATAATTCGTAAAATATTCGGATTTTCCGCGATTTCAATATGAAAAGACAACGATACAAGAAGTGTTACAAAAAACCATAATGCAATATGCGTGATCAGCTCATAAAAAAGACAACCATAAAATCTAGCTACAAGACTGAGTTGCATCTTATTCTAACTATCCTGACCGTCGCATATCTTTTTATTTGCTACGTTTCTGAAACTTATAGAACAATGGAATCAATATTAAGGCCATAACGCAACCCAGTCCTGTCCCGAAAGCTAAGGGCCAGTTTAAACTGACCGCGCCCCCCATAAAATCACTCACCGCATTTCCAATGCCAGCGCCAATAATGGCCCCAAGGCCCACCTGGAATCGTCGAGGAAGATATTTTTCAAGTCCAATCCCAAAAAAAGCGCCTAATAGCATTACTCCATTATCGACAATGCCAAAAATAACGTAATCAAAAAACATTTAAGCCTCCATTAAAAGTAAATGTAATGCTTAAAATGACAAAAAGCATTAAGATATGATTCTATAAATTGTCAAAAGTATAAGCGAACTTAATGAATTCATGTTCAGATATTTTTAAAATAAATAAACAAGGCTTTATTGAAGGCATCAGACTTGTAAAGTCACCTAACTTTGATAACAGGCCTATGAACGCTAAAGTTAGTTTGTTGGTTATCCATAATATTAGTTTGCCACCAGGTAAATATGGTGGGGAATTTATTGAAAAATTTTTTACGAATTCCCTTGATCCTTCAATAGATCCTTTTTTTGATAAAATTAAAAATTTAAAAGTATCGTCTCATTTTGTAATAGATAGATTAGGTAATTTAGTACAATATGTAAGCACTGACAACAGCGCATGGCATGCTGGCGATTCTGTTTGGAACGGACGAACTAATTGCAATGATTTTTCTATTGGCATAGAGCTGGAAGGCTCAGATAATATACAATACACAAACCCGCAATACGAGAAACTTAATGAGCTTATTGATTGTCTGACTAAGAAATATCCAATTAAGGATATTGTTGGTCATTCTGACATTGCACCAAACAGAAAAACAGATCCCGGGGTTGCATTCCAGTGGAATAAAATTAAACCATTAAAAGACAACATAACTTTATGAATAAAATTTTTTTAATCCTATTCACTTTAACTTTAGCTAGTTGTGGGGAAAGTGATAAAGTATCTGAAAAGTCACAGAGGCAGACCTTTATATCCACATCACAATCTAAGCTTATGCAATTTACGGATCAGCAGTCAGCCATGGGGACAATCGAGGGATTAATTGATCCGACTCTATCAGCAGAAATTAATGGCAAAGTCATTAAAATTTATGCCCGAACAGGTACTACAGTAAAAAAAGGGGCATTATTAGCTGAGATTGAATCTAAAGACTATCAATATCAAATTAATTTAGCAGAAGCCGAAATTAGGCGCTTAAAAGCAAGACTTTCTAACCAGGAAAAAATTCTTGAGAGAAGCTTGGCTCTTGTTGATAAAAAGTTTATATCCCCTAACGCTCTTGATACTATCGCTACAGAAAAATCTGAGACCTATGAAGAATTAGAGATTGCTAAGTCTCGACTTGATATTGCTAAATCAAACTTTGACAAAACTAAAATCTATGCACCTATCGATGGTAAGGTACAAAAACAAATTGCGTCTATTGGTGACTATTTGAAAATAGGCGATGGAGTTTTTCAAGTCATTAATAATAAGAAAGTGAGGGCTCATATTCCGTTTCCGGAACATCTTGCATACAAAATTAAACCCGGGATGCCAATAAAGCTTTCAGGCGCAGTTTCCCAAACAACTATTACCGTTAATATAGCAGAGCTGAAACCAAGCATCAGCGCAGAAAGTCGCTCCATTGACGTTATTGCTGATATTTCAAATTTACCTGATTGGCAGCCAGGTTCAACGGTGCATGGTACGATAATTTTTGATGTAAAACAAAATATAGCGGTTCCTGAACAGAGCGTTGTACAAAGACCTGCAGGTGCTGTTGTCTATGTGGTTGAAGATAGCAAAGTAACTGCAAAAGTAGTAAAAACTGGAATATCCCAAAATGGATTTGTTGAAATTTTATCAGGCCTTAATGTAGATCAGACAGTAGCAGTAGATGGTGCAGCATTTCTAACTGATAATATCGCTGTTAATGTTAGCAACCCCTCCTAATCATGACGCTCCCTGAAATTTCGATTAGAAGACACGTTTTGGCATGGATGATCTCTGGTGTCTTTATCTTGTTTGGTATTATTAGTATTCAAAAAGTTGGTTTAGATCGGTTCCCGATGATTGAGTTTCCCGTTCTTTCTGTTACGACTACTCTTGAAGGAGCTAATCCTGAAATTATTGATGCTAGTATCACTAATATTATTGAAAGCGCAATTAATTCCACTACCGGTATTGAGTCTATCAAATCAAGTTCTTCGCCAGGAGTGTCAGTTGTTACCATTACCTTCAATCTTGACAAAGATATAGAGGTTGCATTCAACGAAATACAGTCCAAAGTTGGCCAGGTAACAAGAAGGCTCCCTGATGATATTGTTCCTCCCGTAGTAAGAAAAGTTGAAACAAATGCCAGTCCTGTTATGTGGCTTGGTTTTAGTGGCGACCGAACCATTCAAGATTTAAATCTTTACGCGACTAATATTTTAAAGAAACAGTTAGAGACAATAGATGGTGTTGGTGAAATTAGAATAGGGGGAAGAAGGGATAGGACAATCAGAGTTAATTTAATCGTTGAAAAAATGTCTTCTCTTAATATTGCAGCAAATGATGTTGTAAATGCCTTTAATAAGGAACATATCCAGCTACCGGGTGGGTACCTTGTAAAAGATCAATCTGAAAAAATGTTTAAGCTTGATCTTGAATACCATCAAATAGATAAATTAAATGACTTGGTGGTTGCATACCGCAATGATGGTCCTATAAAAATTAGCGATATCGCTGAAATTGAGGATGGGCTTGAAGATTACAGAGAAACGGCAAGATTTAATGGTTTGCCATCTGTAGGATTAGGTATTGTTAAGGTTGCAAATTCAAATACGGTAGATATCATCAATAAAGTCAAGCTTAAGCTCGATGAGGATATAAGGCCTAATCTACCTCCAGGAGTAACTCTTCAGATATCTACAGATGATTCAGTTTTCATCAAATCAATGGTGAAATCATTACAGAGCCATATCCTCGAAGGGACTTTTTTAGCATCCTTTGTTGTTCTGCTTTTTCTTATGTCCTTAAGATCTACACTTATCATTGCAGTAGCAATCCCAATCTCACTGCTTGGTGCCATAGCAGTTATGTATTTCTTTGGCTTCACTTTTAATAGCATGACATTATTAGCACTAATTCTATTAATTGGTGTTGTTGTAGATGACGCAATAGTAGTTTTAGAAAATATATTTAGGCACCATCAAGATTATGACGTTAATCCATTTGATGCGGCCATTAATGGAAGTAAAGAGGTCGTTTTTGCGGTCCTTGCGTCGACTATGGCTCTAGTTTGTATTTTTGCTCCTGTGATTTATATGGAAGGGATTATAGGTCGATTTTTTGAATCTTTTGCTGTTGTTGTTACCTCTGGTGTCATAATTTCATTGATTGTTTCTCTTACATTAACTCCAATGTTATGTTCAAAATTTTTAATAAAACAAAACTTTGATACTGGTTGGAATAAAAAAAAATCCAAGAAAAACTTTATTGCAGACAAGCTCGGAAGATTCTTCGCTCTTCTAGAAAAAAAATATTCTAATATTCTTAAAAATTCATTAAATAACCGATGGAAAGTTCTTCTATTAAGCTTATTGGTTGTCTTATTAAGTGGTTATTTTTTCTCAAACATAAATAAAGAGCTAGTGCCGGAAACTGATGAAAGTCGTTTCACCGTAAGATTCAAAACTCCCTTAGGCTCGAACATAGACTACACCTACAGAAAACTTCTAGAAATTGAAGATAAAATAAACACTGAAAAACAAAATATTGCCAGCGTCTTTTCGTCAATTGGTTTAGGGAGTCAGGGACAGGTAAATAGTGGCTATATTAGTGTAAGACTTAATGATAAAGACATAAGACGAGCAAGCCAAACTGAAGTCATAAATAACTTAAAAAAAGAATTTTCAAGGCTTGCTGGAGTACAAGCTTTCCCAGCTGGCGTTTCAATTGCGGGAGGGCAAAGGTCTGAAAAGTTAAAATTTTCACTTATAGGGCCTAGTATAGAAAAAGTTGCTCTTCTAAGTAGCGAGCTCCAAAACAAGCTTTCTGAAAATCAAGAAATAGGTAAGATTGACCTGGATTTACAACTTAATCTTCCGCAACTAATTCTCGATATTGATAGGGAAAAAGCCACTAGTCTTGGAATCTCTGCTAGAGATGTAGCTGAGTCAATATCTGTTCTAAGCAACGGATTAGATGTAGCAAGATTTAATGACTATCCTGGTGATGGGCAACGCTATGAAATTAGACTCAAAGCTAAAGAAGGTACCTTTAATAATGTGAACGATCTCAATAAAATTTATTTGCGAAGTAAAAGTGGGGAGTTAGTCAGGCTGGATACTATCGCCTCCTTTAATGAAGTTTTGGGGCCAGCTGTCATTGGCAGAGAAAACCTACAATATTCGGCTAATTTTTATACCGACCCATCTATGCCGCTTGGAGAAGCTATTCAATTAGTTAGTGATGTGAGTATGGCTATTCTTCCCAGTGACTATAAGATTGAGCTAGATGGGCAGGCAAAAGAGTTTGCAAAAACCTCAAAAAATTTATTTTTTGTCTTTGTATTGGCAACCGTTTTACTCTACATGGTTCTGGCTAGCCTATTTAACTCCTTTTTTCAGCCCATCATTGTCATGTTAGCTCAGCCATTGGCTGTGGTTGGTGGGGTTGCATTACTATGGGTAACAGGAAAAAGTTTGAATATTTACTCTATGATTGGAATGGTTTTGCTTATTGGTTTGGTAGCTAAGAACTCGATCCTTCTTATTGACCTAACCAATCAACTCCGGGCTAAAGGAAAAGAAACAAACAAAGCATTGCTTGAGGCATGTCCTGTAAGACTTAGGCCAGTGTTAATGACGTCATTAACACTTATTCTAGCTCTACTTCCTGCAGCACTTGGTTTTGGTGCCGGGTCTGAAGAGAATGGTCCCTTAGCAATAGCCGTTATTGGAGGTATGATTTCATCAACACTGTTAACACTTATTGTGATTCCAGCAGCTTATTCGTTATCTGCTCGATTTATTGAAAAAAAATTATAATTTAGTTACTTTTTGTACAATCAATGATCCAACTAAGTCACCCTCCACATTAATAGTTGTTCTAAAGGTATCTAAAAGTCTATCCATTGGCAGAAGTAAGGCTAGAGCCTCAAGAGGAAGGCCAAGAACTTGGAGTACCATTGCCATGGTTACCATTCCAGCACTAGGTATACCAGGAGCCCCAATGGAAGCAACCATTGCTATAAAAAATAAAATAATTTGTTGGGATAAGCTAAGATCTATCCCAACAAGATTAGCAATAAATAGTGCGGCGGCCGCTTCGTAGAGAGCAGTCCCATCCATATTGATCGTAGCTCCTAATGGAAGTACGAAGTTAGCTACATTTCTAGGTACTTTAAAATTATACCTGGCAACACTTAATGTTAGCGGGAGGGTGGCAGCACTAGAGCTGGTAGCAAAAGCACTAATGAATGCTGGCCTGCCATTACTCCATAGATTCCAGGGGGTAATTTTTGTAAAAATAAAAAGTAAAGTAGGTATGACTAAAAGTCCGTGGATAAACATAATCCCTATTACGGTAATAATAAATATACTTAACTGAGAAAATAGTTCAGCAGATTGGCTCTCAACCATTGTAACTAATAAGGCAAATATTCCTATTGGTGCAAAAACCATAATCCAGTTTACAATTTTCATCATTACCTCATACAAGCTTTCAAAAACTTTTTTACCTGCCATAGTTTTTTCTCCGCCCCCATTAAAGCTCGCCCCAATTAAAATAGAAAAAATAATAAGAGGTAAAATATTCCCTGAGGATAAAGAGTGAAATGGGTTAGCAAATAAGCTCAATATAAATTGTTTTAAAAAGTCTTTAATCGACAATGTATTACTAATAACATCATGGGTTGTAGGCCATGCATCAATAGTCAACCCTACTCCAGGTTTTACTGCATTCATTATCACAAGGGCGGTAATGATTGCTAAGGCCATGGTACTGAAAAAATAAATGAGGGTGTATTTCCAAACCTTGCTAGATTTTTTATTATTACCAAGATTTGAGACACCGACCACAATTGAAAAAAAGACTAATGGCACAAGAATCATTTTTAATGACTTAATGAATAGCTGGCCAGCCAACTCATTAAATCCAAGAAAATTATTATAAAAAGACCATTCTGGATAAAATTTTAAAAATAATCCAAACAATATACCTAGTAATGCTGCAAGCAAAATATTTCGATTTATATTTTTCATCAATCAACGCGCTCCATTAAAGCCCCAAAAAATCCATCAGTTTTGTGAGTATGCGTGGTTAATTTTAAAAAGTCTCCATCCCCAATATTAACACCGTGCTTTTGCATAATAGTATGCTGAGGAATTATTTTGAAGTGCTTATTTTTTTTCAAAAACTGTGTCACTATATCTTCATTTTCATCGTTTAATATGCTGCATGTTGCGTAAACTAAATAACCACCTTTTTTACATAGTTTAGATGCAGCCTCTAGAATTGATGCTTGTTTAATCGTTAATTCAGAAAGAGATTCTTCTGTTTGTCTCCACTTTAAGTCTGGGTTTCTTCTTAAGGTTCCAAGTCCGGTGCAGGGAGCATCCACCAGCACACGATCCAGCTTATTTCTTAATCGCTTTATTTTCAAATCATTTTCATTAGAAATTCTTTGCATAGCTATGTTTGATGCTCCTGATCTTTTAAGCCTTTGTTTCAAGTTAGCAAGGCGTCTATCAGAAATATCAAAAGCATAAATCCTACCTGTATTCTTCATCAGTGCTGACAAGGCCAATGCCTTGCCTCCTGCTCCTGCACAAAAATCTGCAACCATATGCCCTCTTTTTGCATCAAGTAGTAAGGATAAAAGCTGGCTTCCCTCCTCTTGAACCTCTATGGACCCACCCAAGAAAAGTGGATGTTTTTGTATTGGTGTTCCTCTTGGCAATGTGATGGCTTGTTTAGACCATTCTGTCTGCTTAATTTTATCTGCTTCAGCCGGAAAGGATAAACGAAACTCGTCAACTACATCCTTGACGGATGACGCCTTTAATGAATTAACGCGCAATTGAAGTGTTGCTGGCTTTAACAATGCTGTGGCAAGGGCAATAGCTTCTTCTTCACCGTAATATAAAGTTAATTTCGTCCATATCCAATCTGGAAGGCTAAGCTTTTTAGGCCAGGAATCTATATGTACTTTGTTTTTTTTCTTATCTATTAGCCATTCAATTTCATATTCATCAGTAACTTCATTTAACTCTTTTATGCTGTGTCCTTTCAGCACCAACAAATATACCAATATCATTTTTTTACAATGAGCATCTCCAACAATTTCTTCAAGGAGCCTTTTATTTCTAATCACCCCGTAATAAATTTCTGCGATAGCCCCTCTATCAACGCTCCCTAAATTCCGATTATTCTTAAAGTAATAACTTAATTGGACGTCAGCAGGTAAATTTTGTCTGAAACTTTCACCTAAAATATCGGCACAAGCCTTAATAGCAAGTCTATTCATTTTTTATTGCCTTTAACGTAATTATTTCTTGCACGATTGTACTCAAATCATCCTGAGTTATTGAAATTTTTATAGGAAGGTATCCGTATTTTTCAGAAAGCCACAAATCAATTCTTTCAGGATCCTCGTAATCAAACTTGGCAATATGTAGCGCCTTCACCTCTCCCGCTTGAGTATATAGTATCTCTTCATCAACATAATGATAATTATAAATTTTTAACCACTTTGCATTAGTAATAGGAATTTGCATTTTATCTAGCGGGTTTAGGAACATAAATTGGAACATAAAACTTAATTGATCTTGCGAACCAGGTAGCAAAAAGTAGGTTTGGTCTGTACCGCTTTTTTTTATATGTAGCTTCTTTTCCTTCCAGTTAAAAAAAGCCTCATTGATTCTTTCTTTACCATATTGGTATAAATAATAGCTTGGACTCAATCCATCCTCGTTAATATTGCCTGTACTTTTCTGAATTAACGGCTTCGAATAGATGACAGACGCTATTCCTGTTGCTGACGCATTGTATTCAATACTATACTGACCATCAGCTACTTCATAAGTGATAACTAGGCTACCCACCTCATTAAAGTCTTGTTGGTATTCTTTTTTTTGGTTGCTGCCAAATGGATTTACATCTCTTAAAGTCCCTTTATTAGGACCTAGATCATAAGAAACTTTATATTGAAGCAATAATGATTTTATTTTTTCTCCATAGCTATCGGGCTCTGCTTTTATCTCAATTTCACCTACTGGGCCACATAACAAACATAGATTTTCTGTTAAATCAGAGATTGTTGGTCTATCTAAAATTCCTGCCTCTTTTTTATTATTGAGCTTATGTTTCTGTATTAATTTTTTCGTCTCTTGTTGTAGGCTTATGCGTTGCTCATCTGAGGTTTCTTTACTTAAATCTACTTTTTTAACTGGTAGCGGAACAAATTCAACAACCATTAATTTGTTTTCTTTTGAGGCATGAAATGAAAAATTGATGTTTGATAAGAAAATTATATGAATTACAGTTGAAACCAATATTGTAAACAACAAAATATAGCGTTTCATATCTTTTTCTTATAAATTCAAACTTGTGTTAACAAGAGTCTGTTCTATAAGCAAGCCAAAGTCTGTTTGTATTTTTAATTTTATGGGTACTCGATAATTTTTTTTTGAAAACCATACATAATGTGTTGAATTGTCTCTTCCCTCAATTTTTCCCTCATACAAGTCCGCTTTTATAATTTTTTTATTTACTTTAACGTCCTCCTGTTTTAGTTTTTTATATCTATATATTCGGACTTTCTTACCCTCTAATATTTTAAAACTGTAAACAGAGTTTTTGCTTTTTATAAAATTAAATTGAAATAAATAAATAGCTAAGTCTAACGTTCCAGCAGGAAATTCCCCACTAAGAACTTTATCGTTATAGTAAGTCGTTATTAATTTTGTATCATATGAAAATTCTGATTTGATATTTTTATTTGGTTTTTTTACGTTTATAAACTCAAAACTTATTGGCTTAAAACCATTTTTTCCAACCTCCCCTTTACTTACAAGCTTTCTATCCCCTAGGAGTCTTAAAATACCTGCTGCATATGTGCTTACTTCAAAGGTATAGGTTCCTTTTGATTGAGCAAAGGTAATGCCTACCTCACCAACATTCTTTGTTGTATGCGTAAGTTGGTACTTAATATCAAATGTAGCAGGAAACTCTTTTGCGAACAAATTGGTTGATGTCAATACTAGAAATATACCCAAATACCTAGATGTATTGAACAGGCGCATTGTTATTGCTTAATTTTTTTATTTCCCCAATCACAAAAACTTCTTCTCCTGAAGCCTTTAATATGTCGCATGCCCTTACTACATCTTGTTTAGCAACTATTATTGCCATGCCTATTCCGCAATTAAATGTTTTGAATAGCTCCGTATCATCCAACCCTGCTTGATCTTGTAGCCATTCAAATAACAAAGGAAGTTTCCATGACTTTCTATCAATTACTGCAGATAAATCTTGGGGAAGAATTCTAGGTATATTTTCCGATATTCCACCACCAGTTATATGAGCCATAGCTTTTATTTCCACTGATTCAATTAATTTTAGAATTGATTTTACATAAATTTTAGTTGGTACCATTAGTACATCAGCTAATTTTCTTCCATCAAAGTTGCTTTGTAAGTCAATATTGTTTGTTGTAATAACTTTACGTATCAATGAGTAACCGTTTGAATGAGCACCTGATGAAGCAATGCCTAGAATAATATTACCTTCCTGAACTGTTGATCCATCAATTATTTTCTCTTTTTCAACTGCCCCGACACAAAAACCAGCAAGATCATATTCACCATTAGGGTACATTCCTGGCATTTCAGCAGTCTCGCCACCGACAAGCGAACAGTTAGCTAATAAGCATCCATCTGCAATTCCTTTGATAATAATGGTAGCTATATCAACTTTGAGCTTACCGCATGCGTAATAATCTAAGAAAAATAATGGCTCTGCACCTTGAACTAAAATATCATTGACACACATCGCTACTAGGTCTTGGCCAATCGTATCATGCTGATTAAGTTCAAATGCTAATTTTAGTTTAGTTCCAACGCCATCTGTACCGGAAACGAGAACTGGCTTATTAAATTTTTCAGGAATTTCAAATAATGAACCAAATCCGCCGAGGCCGCCAATCGATTCCTTTCTGCTTGTTTTTTTTGCAAAAGGTTTAATATTTTCAATTAACTGGTCCCCAGCTTCAATATCGACTCCTGCATCTTTGTAGGAAATAATTTGTTTCTCTGTAGATTTTTCTGACAATGGTTATTTCCTCATATTTAATTGATAATATTTCGTATAGTATAATTTTAACTTAAATTACCTCTTTATTAACACTTTCTAAAAGGCTGTATGGACCAACTTCTACTTAATATTCATCCTGTGCCAAAAAAAACTATGGGTAATTTTGTGGTTGGTAAAAACTCGGAGTGTTTAAGCTCTATTGAAAATCTTATAAGCTTTAACGATCATTTCTTTATGTATATTTGGGGTGAAAGTGGGAGTGGCAAGTCTCACTTAGCATCAGCCTTAAGAAGTAAGAATGTTAACGTGATCGAAGATGTTGAGAAGCTCGACAATGACCAACAAATCAAATTGTTTAATCTTTTTAACGAATCAAAAAGGTTACATAAAAAATTAGTCATTACAGGCAATGATGCCCCAAACAAAATGAATCTCAGGCCTGATCTTGCAAGTCGGTTAAGCTGGGAGTTAGTGTATCAAATTAAATTATTAACTGATAACGAAAAAAAAGTTGCCTTAGAAAGCTATGCCGCTCAGAAAGGTATGTCTTTAGATAAAAAAATCATATCTTATTGCATGGCAAACCTCAAAAGAGACCTTCATTCCCTTATTTTAACGCTGGATGCATTGGATGAGTGGTCTCTAAAAGCAAAAAGGCCCGTAACAATTCCTCTTTTAATTCAGCTTCTCAAAAAATAAGCTTGGTAGGTTATAGGCCCTAAACGTGAAATTTTACTAATTTCTTATGAGGTAATCAAAAGCACCCAGTGCTGCTTTGGCACCCTCTCCCATAGCAATAATAATTTGTTTATACGGAACTGTAGTTACATCCCCGGCTGCAAATACACCCGGCAAAGATGTTGCCCCGTGATCATTAATCTCAATTTCACCATATTTATTTAATTCTATAGTGCCGTTTAGCCAATCAGTGTTAGGCACTAATCCAATCTGGATGAATATTCCCTCAATATCCAATTGTTTCTCTTCCTTGGCTGCTCTTTCCATATATTTTATATGTGTCACTTTATCTGAACCATATATCTCATTTGTTTGGACATTTACCAAGACATCAACATTTTTTAGCGTTCTTAATCTATCAACCAATACCTGGTCAGCCTTTAATTCAGGGGCAAACTCTAGCACAGTCACGTGTCCAACAATACCAGCTAGATCAATAGCTGCTTCTATACCTGAATTTCCTCCTCCTACTACAGCAACATTCTTACCTTTAAATAACGGTCCATCACAATGAGGGCAGTAAGCCACTCCCTTGCCTTTATATTCTTTTTCTCCTGGCACTCCTAGCTCTTTCCATCTAGCGCCTGTTGAAATGATAATTGATTTACTCTCCAGCCTTCCTCCGCCCTCAAGCTCAAGTACGTAATGAGAGGCTTCGTTCTTAAACAGCCTTTTAGCTTTTTGTAAGCTCATAATGTCAACGTCATACTCTTTAACATGCTCTTCTAGTGCGGCAACTAATTTTGGGCCTTCGGTTGCCTTAACTGATATGAAATTTTCAATGCCAAGCGTATCCAGAACCTGCCCACCAAATCGTTCTGCAACAATACCGGTTCTAATACCCTTTCTCGCTGCATACACCGCAGCAGAGCTTCCTGCAGGGCCTCCACCTACTATAAGCATATCAAAAGGCTTTTTTTCCGAAATTTTTTCCGCTGCCTTATCTGAAGCTTTTGTATCAATTTTATTAATAATTTCCTCAAGGTCCATCCGGCCTTGTCCAAACTCTTTCCCATTTAAATGTATGGTTGGAACAGACATAATTTTTTTGGTATTTATTTCGTCTTGAAATAATGCGCCGTCAATCATGCAATGACTAATGCCTGGATTTAACAGAGATAAAATATTGAGTGCCTGAACAACATCTGGGCAGTTATGACAACTCAGAGAAATGTATGTCTCAAAATAAAACTCCCCCTCAATATTTTTTATTTGCTCAATTTGCTCTTCAGATATCTTTACGGGGTAACCGCCAACTTGTAATAATGCCAATACTAAAGAGGTAAACTCATGCCCCATGGGTATACCTGCAAACTGAATGCCAGATGACTCATTAGGTTTATTTACTTTGAAGGATGGAGTTCTCTCATTGCTATCGTTATAAATATTCAATGATACCTTGTCAGACATTCCGGATAATTCTTCCAATAAATCTACCATTGAAGATGACGAAGGTTCTTTGTTGGTATATGCATCTATACTCACCGGAGATACAATTTTTGTTAAGTATTGATTTAATTGGTCCTTAATTTTTGCCTCGAGTGCCATTTTTATTCGCTTTTTATATTTAATGTGTGAATAATTTGGGCTAAGGTTCTAGCCCAAATATTTGCTTTTATTGAATTAGATCTTGCCAACCAAATCTAATGAAGGAGTAAGCGCTTCCTCTCCTGGCTTCCAAGATGCTGGGCATGCTTGATTTGGATTTGCTGCAATATGCTGCGCTGCTTGTAACTTTCTTACTAAGTCAGCAGCTGAACGGCCAATGCCCAGGTCATTCACTTCTGCTGTTTTAATGATTCCTTCTGGATTTATAATAAACGTTCCTCTTAGTGCCAATCCAGCTTCCTCAATCATTACGTCGAAATTTCTAGTCATAGTGCCTGTTGGGTCACCAATCATAGGAAATTTAATTTTCTTAATAGTATCTGATGCATCATGCCAAGCTTTATGCGTAAAGTGTGTATCAGTTGATACGGTATAAACCTCAACACCCATTTTTTGTAATTCTTCATAATGGTCAGCAACATCACCGAGTTCTGTTGGGCAAACAAACGTGAAATCAGCTGGATAAAAAACAACCGCTGACCACTTACCCTTAAGGTCAGCTTCCGTTACTGTAACCTCTTTACCGTTATGAAAGGCGGTAGCTGAAAAAGGTTTAACCTCTGTATTAATTAGTGAAGACATAATATTTCCTTATCTATTTAAAAAGAATTCATATTATATTGAGATAATTTTAATATGTATAATTTATTATAAAAATATACTTGATAAGTTTTTCTTATTGAATATTGTCGTATAAAGTTATTTCTCCTTGGATCTCCTTTAATCTTTGTTCAGCTCTAGCCTTGTCGTAAAAATTAGCATCTACCGACTTAATAGCTAATCCCATCTGATTGGCAGCCTCTTTTAAATCAAAGTTATAGTAAAAGTATTCACTTAAATTTTTATGCTCAAGATATAGCGAGCCATTTGCTGAATGCGCTGTAGCTAAAAGCTTATATAAATTAGCATCGTATGGCTGTATAGATTCATATTCCTCTAACAATAACATTGCTTTTTTAATTTGATTTGTGCTTAGGTATAAATGGGCTAATCCATAGATATAAGCCTTGTAATTAGGAAAAGTCAAAAGTGCCTGCTTATAATGTTTTTCTAACTCATTAACCTTATCGCTCTTGAGCAACAAATTAGCTTTTAACTCATTAACCATAGGGTTAACGGTTTGCAAATGTTTAATTTGATCAAAAGAATCTTGAGCTTGTTTTAACTTACCTCCTCTTAGGTAGGCATAGGCTAAGGCAAAATGATCCGCATCTTGGTTAACTCCTGATTTATTCCTAATATTTGTTTTAAGCAAGCTAATACTAGCGCTTGGATTACCTTCAAATGCTTGCAGTTTAGCTCTGACCAAGGCAAAACTAAGCTCGTCCTCTCTCTGCTTATATGGAATCTGAGTAAGTCTATCTTCAATATCACTTATTCGGTCTAAAGTTATAGGATGGGTTCTTAAAAAAGAGGGGGCGGCGCCAGATGAAAATTTATTGGCTTCATCCAAGCTCCTAAAGAAACTAATAAATGCTCTTTCATCAAAGCCTGACTTGCTTAAAATCTTCAAGCCCTCGCGATCAGCTTCTTTTTCATGCTCCCTTGTAAAATCCAAAGTACTTTGAACGGCTGAAGCTTGGGCAGTTTGCATGGCAGCGTTTGCTAACTGTGGATTAGATCTGGCCACTAAGAGAGCAAAAACCATCGCCAAAGATGTCTTAAAGGTATCCTTTGATTGGGCTTCAATAATTCGCGGGAGATGTTTCTGGGTAATATGAGCAATCTCGTGTGCTAACACACTGGCAAGCTCAGACTCAGAATTGGCAGCATAAATTAGTCCAGTATGCACACCAATAACTCGACCTAGCATAGCAAAAGCATTAATAGTCCGGTCTTGTATAATGAAAAAGCTAATGGGGTCAGTTTGTAACAACGAAGATCCATGCATCAATTTTTTTCCTAAACGCTCCATGTATGCATTTATTTCCGGGTCTTTAAGCACGGTTGGACTTTGATTGGCTTGATACAAAAGCTGCATTCGAATTTTTTTTTCTTGAAATGCGCTAATAATACTGTCTGAAGAGCTCCCTAAATCAGGTAATTCATTAGAAAAAGCAAATGAATAAAATAAAATAAGGGCAAGGAAAATCTTTTTCATAGAATCTTTATGCCTTAATATACATTAATAAATTAAATTATAAGGCTATATTATTAGAATGCTGACACATATTGATGAGAATGGTAATGCAAGAATGGTTGATATCACTGAGAAAGATAAAACGTTTAGGGTTGCAGAGGCACAAGGATCTATTATTGCCAGCAAAAAAATTATTCAGAGCGTATTAAAAAATATCAATAAAAAGGGTGATGTATTAACAGTTGCTAAAATTTCTGGGATTCAGGGCGCTAAAAGAACATCCGACCTTATTCCTCTATGCCATAGCATTTCTCTTGATTCTATTACTGTTGACTTTAAGATATTTGAAGAGAGTTTTGAGATTCAATGTATAGCTGTGGCTAAATGTAGTGGCTCTACTGGTGTAGAAATGGAAGCAATGACCGCGGTGTCAATATCTCTTCTTACGGTTTATGATATGTGTAAGGGGATTGACAAGGGAATGATTATTAACAATATTATTCTTACAAAAAAAACAGGTGGCGCCTCTGGAACATGGGAAAAAGTAAAATAGTATTTATTAAAGCGTAAGCAACACTCTTAAAGTTTATTTACTTTTATTACCAACCGATTCCATATTTTTCATAACATTCTCGAAAATTACGTCGGGCTTTATCTTGCTGATATTCCTTTCGTCGTCTTGAAACCAACCAGAGGCTTCTCCCCAAGGTTTATAACGATGAGGCTCTCCGGGCCCAAATATCGTAAATGTCTTTGTTTTTACAGCGCTTGCTATATGCCCTAATCCCGAATCATTACCTATAAAGAGCTCTGCTCTTTTGAGAATAGCTGCGGTTGTTAGTAAACCAACCTTCCCATTTAAATTGATAACATTTCCACTGAAAACTGTTTTAAAGTTCTTTGTAAAGACATCATCTTTTTTATCGCCAACAAGCACAACCAATTTGAAATGATCTTTTAACATGTTACATAATTCAGCATAGTTTTTTGTGGGCCAAATCTTTTGAGGGGAATTTGCTCCTAGACCTATAGCTAATATCTTACTATTAGATTTTGAAAGAATTTTCCTTGCCTCAGTTTCATGTTCCCTTCCTATCCAGATAGCTGGATTAGTTATCGACGCCTCCTTAATTGACTGCAGATGCTTCTCAACACTATGTATATTATTATTATTAACTTTATGAAATTTTTTTCCTGCCCTAACAAAATATAACAACCCATCCGATCTTAAATCTACAGCAATATCATAGTAATTTTTTCTTAGCATCCTAATTAACTGGATAGTACCTATTAATCCCTTAGTCTTGTCTTTCTCGTAAAAATTATTAATCAAAGGGCAGTGATTAAATAAAATCCTAGAACGTGCATCGCCAACAACATCAATTTTTGCATTGTTGTATCTTTTGATGAGCGTTAATAGTGTTGGTGTAGTTAAAACAACGTCCCCAATATTTGACAATGTGATAAACAATATTCTCTTTACGGTTTCGTTTTTTTTCATCTTTGGGCTATCTTTTTATATCGATCATAGCTCCAGCAATATTGTGTGGGGTTTTTTCTAATAAACCTTTCTATTTGTTTGTTAAGACCTTCGGTTGAGGCAATGTCTTTTTTATCAACTTTCTCGAGGTAAATATTGTAGCCAGCCCCATCCGCTAATCTTTCTCCGTATGCCATGACAATATTTGCGTCTGTTTTTTGTATTAACTTTTTTATCAGTACCATCGTATAAGCCGGTTTCCCAAAAAAGTTAGCCCATTCACCCTGGCCCTTGTCTGCAACCTGATCAGGCAATATTCCAACTGCTTCACCTTTTTTTAAGGCTAGTAAAATTTTCTTTAGCCCTTGGATATCAGGCGTTGCTAACTTAACCATACCTTTCTTGCGACCTTTTACCATTAAATCATTCATCCAATTCTTTCTTGCCTTCCTATACATAATAGTTATGGGGTTTTTTGCCCCGTAAAAAATTGAGGTTATTTCGAAGCATCCTAAGTGAGGGGTTAAGAAAATAATGCCTTTCCCATTACTATGCATGCTTTTTAGACAATCTAAACCATATACATTTTTAACTAAGCTTAATGCTATAGATTGATTAGAGGCCCAAAGGTAAAAAGTTTCTAATATACTTTTCCCAAGCTCTTGCGTATTTATACTAATAGCGTCAGCAAGATTGGTTTTAGTAAATATTTTGGCATTGTCTAAATTGTCGACTAATAGACTATAGTTTTTTTTTCTTATCCAAAAATAGGTGGTACCGAAATATTTTCCGATCCTATGCACATTTTTTAAGCCCAGCTTTGAAAGCAAGAAAACTATACAATTGAATAATTTTGTTGGCATACTAAATTTTCGATTTTCTTATCTTTTAATGGTTTACTATATGTTATCAGTTTAATAGTTTAATACTTATGCATTCATTAAAGATTTTTGAAAAACATATCCCTTACCTCCTCCCTTTATTGCTAATGTTTTACCGGGGGTTAGCTGACTTCACCGTTTTATTTATTGGTATTCTTTTTCTTTATAAATCCTACAAGGATTCAAGCTGGTTATGGGCTAAGGAGCCATGGTTCAAGATGGCTTTGTTATTTGTCTTTTACCTGCTTACTGTTAATGTTTTTATTAGCCTAAACCCTCAGGACTCCTTTTTTTATGCCCTTACTTTTCTACGATGGCCTATTTTTGCAGCGGCATTAGCTTATTGGCTCCTCAAACAAGAAGACTCCATTAAAAAGTTTCTGATTGGAGTATTGATTATTACAGCATTCTTCGTATTTGATGTTTGGTATCAATTTTTCCAAGGTGAAGATATCTTTGGGTACAGTAAATATAATGAGGGTAGGTTAACTGGTCCATTAAGAAATAATCCCGTGGTAGGAATTTTTATCACTAAATACCTCTATATTCTTCTAACCTCAGTCATTATTTTCAATAAATTTACTAAAAATTCTATGCAAATATTTGCAATCCTTTCATTACTTTTAATTGGGTTTATTACAGTGCTTATTACCGGCGAAAGAATGTCATTTATCTTATTTGCTTCATCTATTTTAATTATTTTATTAGCCATACCGATCCAAATAAAACCTAAGCTTTTAATTTGGGTTGGCTTTTCCATTCTTTTGGTTGCTATAACATTAATGGTAAGCAATTATTTTCCGTCCTCAACAGACCGGGCGATTCATAGTTCAATCGATAAATTATCCCATTTTATAGACTCAGATTATGGCCAGGTCTTTAAGGCCGGCTATTTAACCTGGTTAGGAAATCCAATGCTAGGAGGAGGCCTTCATCAGTTTCAAGACCTGTATTCTTTTTACGATCCAAGTGCTGGGCACGGCATATTACACCCTCATAATCACCCACTTTCATTGCTTGCGGAAACCGGCATTGTGGGACTGCTATTGTTTTACTCACTTATATTTGTCATTGCTAAAAATGCGCTAATGCCCCTGATTAATAGAAAAAATTGGTTTACCACTGCACTTTGCTTCAATTTGCTCTACTTATGTTTCTTTCCCTTCATGACGCATTTCAGTTTTCAACATAATTGGATGAACGCCACAAGCTGGTTGATTGTCGGTTTAGTTTTTGCTATATCCAAACATAAGCATGGGTAAATTAATCCCTATACAAATCATCAATAAATACAAAGATGTTGATCTCTTTGACAGGATAGAAGATTTTAAATCTATAGACTTAGCCAACAATAAAAACATAAAAAAAATATTAATCATAAAGTGGGGAGGTATGGGAGATTTAGTGATGGCAAGCGGAGTAATGGAAGATATCGCCTACTCTTTTGCTCACAGAATCATTGATCTTAATACACGACCTCAGTGGCAACCTTTGTTTGAAGATGATAAAAGATTTAATAAGGTCTGGGGATCGAATAATAAAAGCCTAGGGACATTCATCCATTTATGCAAATGGCTCAAGTTTGTAATATCGCAAAAATACGATTTAATTATTGATCTTCAAACAAATGATAGGACAAGAATTTATCTTTCATTGCTTAAATTTTTCCAAAAGAAATCAATTCAAATTATTGGCAATCATGCCGTATTCCCCTACACAATAAAACCGAAGTCATCTGTAAAAATTCACAGCCCTTTGCAAATGATGCAAAGAACGATAAACACCATCGGAATTGAAGCAAGGACATTTCGTCCTATTATTAATATTGGGAATACTATTAAAAATAGTTCCTTGCGTATCTTAAAGAATAATAATCTAACAGCAAAGAGTTATTGCATATTTATTTGTGGCAGCAATCCCCGCGGGCATTTAA
>DGAZ01000039.1 GCA_002384685.1 Methylophilales bacterium UBA4017
TAAATAATCTGATCCCCTAAAAAAATTTCATACAGATTATTATAATTTGTCTTTTGTATGCTTTTTATTGGCAGGTTAGGGTAACTTTTAATGATCATTTTCCTTAGTGTATCTTCATCAGAAAATACAAGAGAAGGAATTAGGAAAAGCAAGGGAATAATAATTTTCATTGGGTGGCCTGGTTAACAATGTGTTTTTTTAACAATCTGTTATTTAATATAGAACTGATTGCCTTTGGTGTCGAGCTGTGCTTGTTAAGCTTATGTATGCAATAGTTGTTATGAACGGTATTACTTAAACTATCGGTCAGAAATGAAAGCTGAGAAACATCTTTTTTTCTCATTCTTTCATATTTCCTTAAAAAGTTTTTATTTCCCGCATCTTTAACCTTTCCCTGGCTTAAGAGAAGCTCTATGGCCCTGATATCTCTCAATCCTAAATTAAGGCCTTGGCCAGCTAAAGGATGGATAATATGTGCTGCATCTCCAATCGCTAAAATTCTTTTATTAAATACATGGTCCAAAGATTTTGACTTTAGGTTAAATGATTTTTTAGGATCTAAGGCTGAGTCTACAGTAAACTTTTTGTTTATTCTTTCTTCAAAATAACTTTTGAATGCCTCTGGTGTTAACACTGACAATAAGCTTTTTAATTCACTATTGCAGGACCATACCACACCCACCTCACCCTGGTCTAATGGGAGTAGAGCTAAAATACTGTCTTCAAAGAAATATTGTGAAGCGCAATCAAATCTACCTTCCTTTGAATGAAATGAAAAGGTAAGGGCTTCTTGGTCATAATGCTTTATTATCCTTCCAAAGCCTCCGCTGCTTATTTCTTCATCTTCAGCATCACAAACCACCAAAAGTGACGCCTCAATGGACTGACTGTTACTGACACAGTTAACATGGTCATGGTTTGCTGTACAAGCTACATCATTGACACTAACGCTTTTTATACTTGTTGGATTTATTGAAGTCAATGCGCAAATAAAATCTTTTTGCTTAACCATAAAAGCTAAGTTATCTATAAACAATTCGTCTGCATCGAAACTATATTTTTCATTAGCTGGCACATTAAGCAAATCCATCTTTCTTATTTCATGAATACTATCAAAAAAACTTTCAGGAAAGCCTATGCTCCTCAGCCAGTCAATAGCGGAAGGGGTAATAGCAAAAAAGCTGTCATTTTGTAAAGGGGTGCCGCTTGTTATGTGCAGTACCTCATAACCTGACCTATCAAGCATAATCGCACACATATGACTGATGATGCCTGACCCTCTAACCGCTATCGCTCTTTTTTTATTCGCCATAGCTCATCTTTTGAACAAACCTTTTTTTTAATGGAGAAATGCAATCTAGCAAAGTTAGTGACAACCCCCTGAGCCTCCTAACACCCACCAAATCATTAGAAAAAAATGTGGCGAGATGGTCTGTTATATTCATAATATCAGCTGCTTTATTATGGCGTAATTGATTAAATTCAGCAGCAATATTGGATTCAATTGATTTCACTGATAAACCCTTAATGAATGTTGATAAAGCAAAGGCCTCCCTTATTCCTACATTCAAACCCTGACCAGCTACAGGATGCATTACCTGTGATGCATTCCCGATTAATATCACATCGGGATTGATGATATTGAGCAATCTTGAGCTTCTTAAGGGAAATGTGTTACGGCTGGATATTTTGGTAAATGTTCCCGCGCGACTACCAAAATTTTCCTGTAACCTTTGCAACAACGTGTGATCATCTAGCTTAAGCAATGCATTGATTGTGTTTTCAGGTCCAGTCCAAACAAGGGTGTATGTATCGTTCTTGTTTGGCAAAAGAGCGATAGGCCCTTGCGAAGTAAATCGTTCGTAGGCTCTTCCTTTATGAGCTTTGTCAGTTCTAACTGGCGCAACTAAGGCTGTATGGTCTAATTGTTTCTCTTCGCGCTCAATGTTTAGGCCATCAATGTTTGAGTGACCTCCATCCGCAAGAACTAAGAGATCGTAGGGCAATGTTTTTTTTACATTTTTTACTTGAAATTGAATGCTCTTTTTAAGATTCACTTCCTCCAAACTTTTCGCCTCAGAGTTAAATAATATTTTTACCGAAGGGATGGTCGCTATCCGAGCTTTTATCGCGCTCATTAAGTCTGAGTATGAAACTATGTAGCCCAAAGCATCTTCTTCATAATCTTGTGACCTAAGAAGGGTTCTGCCAAAAGAATTTTTTTGACTGACATGAATTTCATGTATATCAATAAGATTTTTTTTGAGCACATTCCATACTTTAAGCCTGTTGAGTATGAATGCTGAGCTGTTAGACAGGGCAAGTGCTTTGCTATCCTGGTAATTAAAATTCTTCGGTTTTGATTCAAGCAAAACAACCTCAAAACCATTAATGCCCATAAATGCTGCTGAAATTAAGCCAACGGGACCACCCCCAACAATTATGATTTTTTTACTCAAAAATTGATCCTACTAGGCTTTCTAGCTCATTGATCTCTTTCGGAGCATTAATGCTAAGTACTTTATTGCCCTTACTTGTTACCACCACATCATCTTCAATCCTTATACCAATTCCCCAAAACTCTTTTGGTACTGATTCTGATGGCTTTATGTAACAGCCTGGTTCAACAGTAAGCACATTACCTTCTTTTAACAACACAGACTTTTCATTGTTGTCAACGTAGTCCCCTACATCATGAACATCTAATCCCAACCAATGGCTAGTTCTATGCATAAAAAATTCACGGTACGTTTTTTTTTCTAGGACTTCATCAACCGTTCCTTTACAAAGACCAAGATCAACCATACCTTGAACTAAAATATTTAATGCGACTTGGTGTGGCTTGTTAAACGAATTTCCTGGCTTAACCTCTAATATAGATGCCTTTTGAGAAGCAAGCACCAACTCGTATATAGCCTTCTGTGCAAAAGAAAATTTTCCATTCACAGGAAAGGTTCTAGTGATATCTGACGCATAATATTCAAGTTCGCAGCCAGCATCAATAAGCAGGAGATCGCCGTCTCTCAACTTACTATTATTTGCAGAATAATGCAGAGTACAGGCATTAATTCCACCGGCCACTATAGACTGATAGGATGCATCTTTAGCTCCCAACTGCATAAACTGATTAAGAATTGCACCTTCAATTTGATATTCATATAGACCAGGTTTAGTCTTTTGCATTGCTAGCTTGTGAGCTTCGGATGCAATATCGGCTGACTTTTGCATCACCTCTATTTCATATTCCGACTTACTAACTCTCATAGCATCAGCTAGGTGGGACAAATTCACAATCATTTCAGGGGTTCTTACCCCAGCTCTTTTTTGCTGCTTATTAATATTAATCCATCCCTGAATCTGGTTCTGTATTTTTTGATCAGCATCTAGAGGAGTATAAATACTTTTAAATTTAGCAATTAGTTTTGGGGCAATTTCACCAATCTTGTCGATACTATAGGCTTCATCAAAACCATACTTATCTCTTGCTGCATCAGGTCCAAATCTAAAACCTTCCCAAGTTTCAAGGTCAGGGTTTTTTTGTCTGCAGAATAAAATTGATTGGGGCTTATCACCTGCAAGGATAAAAATAACGGAGTCTGGCTCAGGAAAGTAAGAAAAGTAATGAAAGTAGCTGTCGGATCTATACTTATAATGACAATCACTATTCCTAGTCACTTCGTTTGCATTAAAAATAATAGCAACGCCATCGACTATTTTTTTTTGGAGGTATTTTCTTCTTAAAGCGCACTGATCTATAGACAATTTAACTTAACCCTTTTTTTTGTGATCTATTGGTAAATATTATAGTTGATCTAGACATCTTAATCTCTCAGGCGTTCCAATATCCATCCAAATAGCATTAAGCCTTTGCCCGCTTACCCGACGCTTTCTGATAGCGTCAATTAAGTACGGTGCCAATTTTAAGTGCTTTCCAAGCTCCATATTTTGAAAAAAATTCTTCTTATAAATAGCTATGCCTGTAAAGGTTTTCGCATTAATTTTTTTTTCATTCGATACTAAGTGATTGCTCATTAATGAAAAATCTCCATCTATATTATGCTCCGGGTTCTCAGTTAAAAATAGATGCGCGTCAACGTTATCTTGTAGGCGAAGACTTAGCAATGCACTGTAATCAAATTGGGTGTAAATATCGGCATTTATAACTACGAATGGGTCAGAACCGATAAGATGCAATGCTTTTCTAATTCCACCAGCAGTCTCTAAAACTGTCTCTTCTTCAGAAAAAGAAACCCTGAGATTCCAATTTGAACCTTTTCCCACATAATCTCTAATTTTTGATGAAAGGTACGATGTATTAATCACAACGTCGCTAAAACCTGCGGCTGCAAGGTTTTCTAGATGCCTTTCGAGTAAAGTTTTTCCCTTATGCATTAATAATGGCTTGGGTGTATTTTTAGTCAGCTCACCCATCCGCTCGCCCCTACCTGCTGCAAGAATCATCGCGGTTCTAACCATGGCTTTCCATAGCTTTCATTAAAATATTTCTTAAAGGAAAGAGTTCGCTATATCTTTTGGTAGCGCCTATTAGGTACTTTTCAACTAAATTAATATCTTCCAAATATTGATCTTTTCCGTCCCGGATAGACAGTCGCACAAAAATTCCTAATATCTTCATGTGCCTTTGCACACCCATCCACTCGAAACTTTTATAAAAGTCAGAAAAATCATTACTTTTGATTAAGTTAGCCTCCTTCAACTTTTCCCAATGCCGAACCAACAAATCAATCACCATATCCTCCTCTAGCTCATAATAAGCATCTTTAAGTAAGGATACTAGATCGTATGTTATTGGACCATTAACGGCATCCTGAAAATCTATAATTCCAGGACCTGTGTTTCGGTCTATAAACATAAGATTGCGGGAATGAAAGTCACGATGAACAAAGGACTGGGGCTGATCTAGGTTAGATGAAACAATCAGTTGAATAATCTCTTCTAACGATCTGTTTTCTTTATCATTAAGTATAGTTTTTTTATGTTTGCTAAGGTACCACTCTTTAAATAAAGCCATTTCACCAACTAATAATGCTGCGGAGTAAGTGGGGATATTTTGATAGTGGCAATTTTTTTGCATACCAAGCAAGGAATTAAGTGCGCTTCCATATAAATATGCAGGGCCATGCAGATTCAAAGCATCCCGATAAGTTGTACTTCCAAAGTCACTCATAAGTATAAAACCATCAGGACTACTAATGTCAAAAAAATCCGGGACTTTAATATTGTCCTTAAACAGTTGTTTCCCAATAACAACGAAGCTGGAAATATCCTCCTTATCTGGCGGGGCATCCATCACAATATAACTCTGGCCCTTCTTCCTAACCCTAAAGTAACGTCTAAAACTTGCATCGCTAGATGCAGGTTCAATTAACAATTTGTCACCAAGTAACCGGGCAATCCAATTTGTGAGCAGATCGTATCTTGTCAAAGTAAATATCTCAATTTAAATTAATAATTATCCATCTTTTTTAAACACTTGAGTTATAATTCCTAACTAACTGATTAATATATAAATTTTTAATCGGAAAAAATAGATAAAGGCATTGAATTAAAATGACTATAGCAGGTTTAAGATAAAAGAATTGAGCAAAAATCTTACAATTTATTCTAGGTTTTTACTTGCGTTATTTGCATATGGATTCGCATCGACTCTCCACGCTGAACCAATAAATAACGAGCAAGTAGTTATCGAGGGTGATGTGCTAGAAAATATTCTAGACAGAAAGCTAAAGGCTTCAGGTAATGCTATTTTATCGCGCGGCAATCAGTCTATTGAAGCAAACGTCATTGAGTATGACCAAGTCTCAGAAGAATTGTATGCTAACGGAAACGTTCTGTTGAAAACTAAATCAAGCCAGATAGAGGGTACGGAGCTTGAGTTATCTCTTGATAGCAATACGGGTTCAATTCCTAATGCATCATTTACTTCCATTCTCAATGCGAGGAATCCAAAATTTAATAACACACTGCGCGGTACTGCGTCTTTACTATTTATAGAAGGTGACAGTAAAAAGCGATTGCAGAATGCATCGATTACTACCTGTGAGGCAGGTCAAAATGATTGGTTTATTAATGCGTCTGAATTAGAAATTAATGAAAGATCGCAAAGAGTGGATGCTACAAATGCTGAACTTGAATTTAAGGGCTTCCCTATACTGTTCTCCCCTTATGTGAACTTCTCTTTTAATGATGATAGGAAGTCTGGTTTTCTAGTACCCAGCATTGGCTCCACATCAAGAAGCGGATTTGAAACAGCCATTCCTTATTATTTTAATCTATCCCCAACAAGTGATGCGACAATTACTCCAAGGTATCTAGGAAAAAGAGGGACCCAAGTTTCTGGAGAATACCGCTATCTTAACGGAGATTTTTTTGGAGAAACGTCATTGGAATATTTGCCCACTGACGACGCATCGAGCCAGGATAATAGATACTATGCAAAAATAAAACATGCCCATGATCTAGGTAATGGTTTTACGGCTGGCTATAATGTTGAGAAAGTTTCTGACGACAATTACTTTGCAGATATGTCATCTTTAATATCAGTAACCAGCCAAGTCAACCTTAATCAAGAAGCTTTTTTAAACTATTCTGATAGTAATTGGAATGCCCAGCTACTTACACAGAAATTTCAAAATCTTACCTCCTCTTCCCCCTACGAGCGCCTGCCATCTCTTACGGTAAATCATGGCAAGCTTTTTGAAGATGCAGAAGGTTTTACCACCTATGAAACAAACACAAATTTTAGTCTGACACAATTTGAAAGAAATAATGATTACGTAGGCACAAGCCCCAACGGAGCAAGGATTACAGCAAGGCCGACTCTTAGCATCCCGCTTGAAAGACCTTATGGTTTTGTAACGCCCAAGTTGGCAATGGATATAAAGTATTACGATTTAAATGATGCTAATGTAACAAGTAAAGATCTTTACATACCAACGCTCTCGTTTGATAGTGGTTTGTACTTAGATAAAAAAATTAGTTTTAAGGAAGGTACTTTTACCCAAACATTAGAGCCAAGAATCTTTTACTCCTACACCCCCTACGAAGATCAATCAATGTTACCAATGTTTGATACCGCTCTCATTGATCTAAATGCACAGTCAATATTTTCAGAGAATCAATTTGTAGGTGGGGATCGGGTTATGGATTCACATCAGGTGACAGTTGGTGGAACAACAAGGTTTATAGATTCGTATGGGATGGAAAGGCTTTCTGGAACGATTGCACAAAGATTTTATATAGGCGATAGAAAAGTGCTTAACGAATCTCAATTTAACAACTCATCGGCACAAAATGACTCATCGGATCTATTTTTATCGGCTTCCGCATTAATTGCCAAAGGGTTGAAATTAAATGTCGACACCCAATACAATCTCGATGAAAGTAGCACAAACAGAGCAACCATAGGCGCAAAATATAACCCAAGACCAGGAAAACTTCTGAATGCAGGCTACAGATTAATTGATAATCCAGCAAATAGTGCAAATGATATTAAGCAAATTAATATTGCAGGCCAATGGCCGCTTGGTTCAGGGTGGTCATCAGTAGGAAGATATAACTATGACCTAAAAAATTCTTCGATTATTGAGAGTTTGGCTGGGGTAGAATTTGATGCAGGTTGTTGGTCAGCCAGTGTGTTACTGCATAGCCTTGCATTAGGAACGACAGAAAAACGAAACGACACCCTATTCTTCCAGTTGGAACTGGGTGGTTTAGGGTCGCTTGGCACCGGCTCACAAGGATCTTTAACAGAAGTTCTTGATAGAAATGTTCCCGGGTCATTTGGGTTGGACCAGCTTCCTGAGTCATACAGGAATGAAAATCAAAAATAATTTATAAGAATGCGATTTATTAAAAATATACTAATTTTAGTGGTGCTGATTTCATCTGGCGCTGCTCTTGCTTTAGATTACAAAGACTATGAGCCGCTTGACAAGATTATAGCGATAGTGGAAAAAGATGTAATAACTGAAAAAGAATTGGAGGAAGCATTATTGCGCATTAATGAAAGCCTTCAAGGTATTAATGCTCCCAACCAGCCCAATAAAGCGGAAATTAGAAAGACAGTTTTAGAACAATTAATAGAAAAAAAAATAATAGGCCAGTATGCTGAGCAAAGTCAGATCATCATTGACTCAGAGCAGGTTGATAATGCGTTGAAAAATATTGCCGCTAATAACAACATCACACTTACACAGCTTAAAGAGTCAGCTCAAAATAAAGGCGGCTTGGATGACTTGTATGAAGAAGTTCGGTTTCAATTAACACTTCGGACGATAAAAGAACGAGCAATTTATTCTCAGATAAATATTTCAGATTATGAGATTAAAAAATTTATTGAGCAAGAACGATTATTGCACCCAGATCAATATAGTATTTCTCATATATTGATTAAAAAAAATAATACCAATGAAGAGGAAATAAACCAAAGACTTGAAAAGGTTTTAGTGGAGCTGAAATCTAAATCATTTCCCGATGTTGCAAAGCAATTTTCTGACGGTCCATTTGCTGAAAAATCCGGGTTCATGGGATGGTTTGAGCTTAATAGTCTTCCTACTATTTTTATCGATCACGTTAAGGGAATGAAAGGTGGGGGGATGTCAGTGCCTTTTATGTCTGATAATGGCTATCATATTATTTTTCTAAATGAAATTAAAAATACTAGCGTAAAAGAAAAAATTTTTTCCACTCAATTTAACATCAACCAAATTTTATTAAAAAAAAATCAAGTTACAGCAGAAAGTGACCTTGTATCTAAGCTCAAAATTATTAAAAATCAAATTGTAGATGGTCTTCCTTTTGGTGACGCAGCAGCCCAGTACTCGGAAGATGTATCTTCTGCAAAAGAAAGTGGTGCCCTTGGATGGGTAGATAGAAATAATTTGCTACCAGAGTTTCAAGTGGAGCTTGATAATGCCTCAAACAACACAATTGTAGGTCCTTTTAAAACTTCGGCAGGCTGGCATTTAATTGAATTAATTGGGAAGCGAGACAAAGACATAACCGAAGAATCACAGAGTCTAACAGCCCGGCTTCAACTTCTTAACTATAAAGCGGAAATAAGATATAAAGATTGGTTTCATGACTTAAAACAGCAGTCTAATATTGAAATATTAACCGATAACTAATGGGTAATAAGTTACCTAAAATTATCATTAATTGCGGCGACCCCTCAGGAATTGGGCTTGATCTGTTGGTTTTTCTTGCAGAAAAACCTTTTAATGCCTGCATTACCATTCTAGCCAACAAAGAAGCGTTAATGAAAAGGGCGGAGCTTCATGGTAAAAAAATATTATTTCAAAAAGATCCGTCTCTTCATAAAGGCGAGGGTTTCCTTTATGTAAAAAATGTAAATTATGAAAATATTGTTGCCCCGGGCATACCAGACAAAAAGAACGCGCTAGCCCAGCTGCGAATGATAGATTATGCAGTTAATGAATGTATTGCAACGAACTATGATGCTCTGGTAACGCTCCCGATATCAAAAAAAATCTTATCAGACAGTGCTAAGAAATTTACCGGCCATACTGAATATATTGCAAAGCTCTCAAATCTGAAACAGCAAGAAGTTATGATGTTGGCGCATGAAAATTTTCGGGTGGCTCTTGTTACAACACATATTCCCCTGTCAGACGTTCCAAAAATAATTACTAGGGAAAAATTAGAGCAAATTATTACCACTTTAGATAGGGAGCTTAAAATTAAATTTAAGATCTTGGCTCCAAGAATTACTGTGACAGGTTTAAATCCGCATGCAGGGGAAAATGGAGAGTTTGGAAGTGAAGAGCAAGACGTAATAATGCCTGTAATAAAAAAAATGAATCGCAAGGGCTATAATCTATTCGGACCATTGCCTGCAGATACAGCTTTTACCCCCCACATTATAAAAAAAACAGATTCATTCCTTGCAATGTTTCATGACCAAGGATTGGCACCATTCAAAGCTTTGTCTTTTGGCAAGGGGGTGAATATAACCCTAGGTTTACCATTTATTCGAACATCAGTGGATCATGGCACAGCATTTGATATTGTAGGATCGAAAAAAATTGATTCATCCAGCTTTTTTGAAGCAATCCATATGGCTATTGAATTAAGTAAATGATCAAAGCTAAAAAAAAATTTGGGCAGAACTTTCTTACTGACACATCTGTTATAAAGCAAATAATTGATTATATTAATCCCAAGGAAAACGATAGGGTATTAGAAATAGGTCCTGGGATGGGGGCATTAACCAAGCCTCTTTTGTCTAAAATAAAGCATATCAATGTCATTGAAATTGATTCAGATATGGTGGCGCATCTCAAAAATACTATAGCAGATGATCAAATTACAATACTTGAAAATGATATTTTAATGGTAGAAAAGCAAGACTTGAGTAGTTACGACAGAATAATTGGCAACCTACCTTACTACATATCGACTGAAATTATGATTAAAATGATTGATCTAATTGATAATAAAAAAGACTTCCATTTTATGTTTCAAAAGGAAGTGGCTGAACGTATTTCTGCCGTTCCAGGGACCAAGAGTTACGGAAGATTAACCGTATTAATTCAATATTTTTTTACAACAGAAATTTTACTTCACATTCCTTCAAATGCATTCACACCTGCCCCAAAAATTCAATCATCCTTTATGCGCTTAATTCCTAAAAAAAACCAGGAGCTTAAGTACAAAAATATAAATAATTTTAAAAAAATTATTAAAGCAGCCTTTCAACATAAAAGAAAAACAATAAAAAATAATTTTAAAGATATTCTTAATGAAAAAGACTTTAATTTTCTAAAAATTAATCCTCAAGACCGAGCTGAAATGCTAAGCATAGATACTTTCGTAAACATTGAAAATTACATGTATGACAATAATATATCCCTATGAAACTGCTATAATTTTACTATTTTAAAGGTACTTCAAATATGAATATTATTCTTCTAGGTGCGCCTGGTGCGGGTAAAGGCACGCAAGCAAATTTTTTAAAATCTAAATTTAATATCCCTCAAATTTCAACAGGGGATATGCTTCGTTCCGCAGTTCATGCTAATAATGCCCTCGGAATAAAAGCAAAAAAATTTATGGATAGCGGAGAATTGGTTCCCGATTCACTGATCATCGATCTTGTAAAGCTAAGGGTAGCTCAAACAGACTGCAAGCATGGTTTTCTATTGGACGGCTTTCCAAGAACTATACCGCAAGCAGAGGCGATGAGCGCTTCCGGTGTGAACATCGACTTTGTCATCGAGATTGATGTTCCAGACAGCGTTATTATCGAGAGGCTTAGCGGACGAAGAATTCATCCAGAGTCAGGAAGAATTTATCATATCAAATATGATCCGCCCATTAAAGATGGTTTTGATAACGAAACAGGTGGCCCTTTAATCATTAGAGATGATGATGTTGAGGAAACTATTATTAAGCGACTTAAAAATTATCATGACCAAACAGAGCCTTTAGTAAATTTTTATGCCAACTACCAAAAAACTCCTAAACCCAAGTCCTTGAGAGTTGATGGAACAGATTCACCTGAATCTATTAATAAAAAACTTTCAACCCTCCTTAATTAGAGCTATGTTGCCTGAATACACTTTCAAAGAATTAGAAATAACTATCCAGAAAGAATGGGAAAAAGGAAAGATTTTTGAAGCTTCAGAAGATACTTCCAAAAAAAAATTCTATGCGCTTTGTATGTTTCCATACCCGAGCGGCAAGCTTCATATGGGACATGTACGTAATTATGCGATTGGTGATGTAATCTCAAGGTTTAAACGACTTAATGGTTTTAATGTGATGCAGCCTATGGGATGGGATGCGTTTGGACTACCTGCCGAAAATGCTGCAATTAAAAACAATACGGCTCCGGATAAATGGACCTACGAAAATATAGCTCAAATGAAAAACCAGCTAAAACAGTTAGGTCTTGCCATAGACTGGGGTAGGGAAATTGCCACGTGTGACAGCTCATATTACAAATGGGAACAATGGTTATTTATTCAGCTATATAAACAAGGTTTAATTTATAAAAAAACCTCTATGGTGAACTGGGATCCTGTTGATCAAACCGTACTTGCTAATGAACAAGTTATTGATGGTCGAGGGTGGAGATCTGGCGAGCTAGTTGAGAGAAAAGAAATACCACAGTATTTTATGAAAATCACAGATTATGCTGAAGACCTCCTTGATGGGCTAGATGGATTAAATGAATGGCCTGAGCAGGTTAAAACCATGCAAAAAAATTGGATTGGCAAAAGCATTGGCTGTGAAGTTGATTTCACTTTAGCTGACTCAGAAGGCATTATAAAAGTATACACAACAAGACCTGATACCCTTATGGGTGCAACCTACCTAGCTATTGCGCCCGAGCATAAAATTAGCATTGGTCTTGCTAACAATAATGAAGATATAAATAATTTTATAATTGAATGTAAGAAAATTGGGGTCGCAGAGGCTGACATAGCTACCGCAGAAAAAAAGGGAATTTTTTCTGGGATTTATGCAAAACACCCGCTTACGGGGAAAAATATTCCCATATGGATTGCCAATTATGTATTGATTAACTATGGTGAAGGTGCAGTAATGGCCGTCCCCTTCCATGATGCACGTGATTTTGAATTCGCAAAAAAATATAATCTTACAATGACTAAGGTTGTAGATAGTGAATTTAGCAATGAAGATGAGGTTTATTTGGGTGATGGGAAGCTTATTAATTCAGATGAGTTCAATGGTCTTCCGAGCCTTGAGGCAAAAAAGGTAATTACTGCCAAACTAGAAGCTTTAAGCCAGGGGCGAAAAAAAATACAATACAGATTAAGGGACTGGGGTGTTTCACGCCAAAGATTTTGGGGCTGCCCTATCCCAATGATTAAATGTAGTAAATGCGGTGATGTTCCTGAGGCTGAGGAAAACCTTCCTATCAAACTTCCAGCAGGAATTTCTATTGATGCCTCAGGTTCGCCCTTAAAGAAACTACAGAGCTTCTTAAATTGCTTGTGTCCTCTATGCGGCTCATCTGCAACAAGAGAAACAGACACGCTTGACACCTTTTTTGAATCATCTTGGTATTTTGCAAGATACGCATCATTCGATCAAGATAAAAAAATGCTTGATGAAAGAGTAAATTATTGGCTACCAGTTGATTATTACATTGGTGGAATTGAACATGCAATACTGCACTTATTGTATGCAAGGTTCTTTAACAGGCTCTTATATGACCTAAAGCTAACAAATACTAAGGAACCCTTTCATAAGCTATTGACGCAAGGCATGGTTCTTAAGGATGGGACAAAAATGTCTAAATCAAAGGGGAATACAGTAGATCCTCAGGACCTAATAGATAGGTATGGTGCCGATACTGCAAGACTATTTATCATGTTTGCTGCCCCAGCGGAGCAAAGCTTGGAATGGTCTGATGAAGGTATTGAAGGGTCACATAGGTTCCTAAAAAAACTATGGAAATTGGTGCATGAATTTCTGGAGCATACTGAAGTGCAGGAGCTGGAAAGTAACAACGAAGGTGCACAGCAGCTTCAATACAAATTGAATGCCACAATTGAAAAAGTTACCGATGATCTGGAAAGAAGAACAAGCTTTAATACCGCTATATCTTCTATCATGGAATTAATGAATATGCTTATAAAAGCCAATCAAATAAAAGCTATTGATCTTGTATTAAGAAAAGAAGTGCTTGATAAAATGCTAATACTTTTAAGCCCTTTTGTACCTCACATAACAAAATATTTATGGGAGAAGATAAACAAAAATAAGGTTTTCGAGGATCAGTTGTGGCCTTCGGTAGATAGAGCAGCCTTAATTAAAGATGAAACCACTTTAGTTATCCAGGTAAACGGAAAACTAAAGGCAAATATGATAATATCAGTAGCAATGCCAGAAGAAAGCATCAAAGAGGCTGTATTAAAGCTAGAAAGCGTAGCTAAGCTTGTGGATCAGAAAAAGATTAAAAAAATCATTTATGTAAAAAATAAGTTAGTTAATATTGTTATTTAAGGTTAAGTAAATATGACTTCATCAGCAAGAAATAATCTTTTAGTTTTATTAGCAACATTACTTCTAATTGCATGCGGATTTCAGTTGAGAGGCTCAATAGAGGCTAACTTTAATTCAATCACAATATCGGGCGGTTCCAATGACTTTGTTAAGCAATTAAATAAGAGGTTTAAGCAGGCTGGAGTTAAAATCGTACCTACGGGAGGAGAAGTAAAAGTAGAGATATTAAAAAATGAGTTGAAAAAAAATATTTTATCGCTTAATTCCTCAGGTTTGGTAAGTGAGTATGAGTTAATTTACACAGCCATCTATAGAGTGCAGAGTATAAAAGACGAAAAGTGGTCGGAACCCATTACCCTTGATCAAACTCGTCAATACACCTATGATGACAAGAATATTGTTGCAAAAGAGCTAGAGGAAAGTCGATTAGTCACGGGCATGAAAGATGAATTAATAAGATCAATGGCTGCACAAATATCACTCCAAACAAACTAACGTAAAATGAATGGCCTTGATTTTTCAATTGAGATTGTTAAAAACCTAACAAAGATCAAAAAAAACTGCATGATTGTTGTCGGTGACGAGCCAGTCATTAAAAATCATACCGACAGAATTTTACAAAAATATCTAAAAGATAGTGATCTTGATCAAATCAATATCACAGTTGATAAATCTACAAAAATAGAATCCTTACAGCCTTTTTTTATGGACGGGTCCCTCTTTAATAACCATACCTATTTTCGAATTAATGTTTTAAGCGGAAGAGTCCCAGATGAAGTTAAAAAATTTTTAACAGATATAATAAGGGTTAACGATAGTGACTTATTTAAGATTCACATCGACTCCACATTAAAAGACTTTTCAAAAACAGTCTGGTCAAAAGATTTATCTGATGTAAGTATTGTATTGGAAGCAAGTGAGCCTAAGTCCTCACAAATCAAAGAGGCGGTTATTGCTAGGTCAGCATTTTATCAAGTTACACTTACCAACGACTCTATTGATCTGTTGATTAGCATGACTGAAGGAAACTTTCTTTTGCTTGAAAATGAATTGAAAAAACTTGAGCTAATATTTAATGGTGAAGAAATTAGCGTCGAGCAATTACTTTACCATCTGTCAAATGGATCAAGATATGACACCTTTGAGCTGTTAGATGCTTGTATGTCTGGTGATAAAAAAAGGGTTATTGATGCGCTAGCATGCCTTCATGAGGAGGGTACAGATGCCCTTTCAATAAACGGTTTATTTGCATGGATTTTTAAAGCTATCGCTAAATTCAAACTACAAAATAAAATAGCTCCAAGCTTTCAAGACTTTAGTTCTATGCGAATATTCGGGTCAGCGCAAGCTAACGTAAAAAGATCATTACATGCAATGACTAAAAATCAAATTGAAGGGGTATTATCTAGAATTAAGAATATTGATTTAATCTGCAAGGGTATTAAAAACGGTGATCCGTGGCTCGAACTTAATAGATTATCTTTTGGTTTGGCACGTATCCACAATAAAGCAAAGGTGTAAAATAACTCTATGGATATAAAAAAATACATGCAAGAGGTTGGCCTGCAATCAAAGGAATCAAGCTTTGAAATTGCAAAAGCTAGCAGCAGCAAAAAAAATCTTTTTTTAAATGACTTGGCTAATCGTATCTCTAGGAATGAAGAGGAGATTATAAAAGTAAACCATTTAGACCTTGACGAGGCCAAAAGAAATAATCTTGATGAGGCTTTTGTAGATAGGTTGACTCTTAATAAGAAAAGTATTGCTTCAATGGCAACGGGCCTACTTCAAATCGCCTCTCTTAATGACTTGATTGGTGAAATCAGTAACGTCAAACAAATGCCATCTGGTATCCAGGTGGGAAAGATGCGTGTCCCTCTGGGCGTTATTGGAATGATCTATGAATCAAGACCAAATGTAACAATTGATGCTGCTGGTCTTGCCATAAAATCAGGAAATTCTATCATCCTAAGAGGTGGATCAGAATCATTAGCATCTAACAACTATCTTGCAAGGCTGATAGAAGAATCCCTAATCGTTGCTGGGCTTCCAAAGCACTCTGTTCAGATAATTAAAACAAAAGATCGTGATGCCGTTACTGAGTTAATACAAATGAATAGTTATGTTGATGTAATAATTCCAAGGGGAGGTAAAAGTCTAGTAAAAAAAATTACCGAAGAAGCGAGAAT
>DGAZ01000029.1:0-6150 GCA_002384685.1 Methylophilales bacterium UBA4017
GCGTTTTCTTCAAACATAGCAGGCTCCAGCTTGATATCTTTTGGGTCCATACCTTGTTTTTGAAGATTTTGGTAAGTGGTTTGACCTAGTCGGTTAATTTCAGCGCCAACCAATGCTTTTGGCAGATCAAAAGTGTGACTTTCAACTAATGAGGTAAATACTTGCTGCTTTAAGTTAGCTTTAATTCTTCGCTCCACCTCTTGTTCAAGAGATTGCTTTATTTCTTCGTTCATTTTTTTAAGATCACCGTCAGCAACGCCTAGGCTTTTTGCAAAATCTTCATCTATTTTTGGTAATGAGGGTGCTTGTACTTCTTTAATCGTAACAACATACTCAACATCTTTACCAGCAAGTTCTTTTGGCTCATGCGTTTTTGGATATTTTATGGTAAAGCCTTTCGTTTCACCGCCTTTTAACCCAATCAATGCACTATCAAAGCCTTTGACGCGATTTACATCACCTAAAACAAACTCTATCGGCTCTGTACCTGATGATTCAGCAACCTTGCCATCAATAGCAGATTGCATAAGAGCCATCACCTTGTCGTCCATTTTTGCTGCTCGATCTACCTTGGCATAAACAGCTCTTTGCTTAGCAATCACATCGATTGTCTTTTTCACATCGGCAGGAGTTATAGCAGTTTCATATTGGGTTAATTTTTGTTTTTTTATATCTGTGAGCTTAAATTCAGGAAAAATCTCAAATGTGGCTGTAAATTCAAAATCAGAATTTACCTTGTCGAGAGGTTCGTGCTGAATGTCAGGCATTCCTGCGACTCTTAAATTATTTGTTTGAACAATTTCGCCAAACTTACTCTCAATGGCTTTCGAATAAACCTCACCCCTAACATCCCCACCATGCTGTTGTTCAACAATTTTCATAGGCACTTTTCCAGGGCGATAACCTTTAAAACGGGCAGTTTTAAGAATTTGTTGGAATTTTTGGGTTATTTCACTTTGAAAAGAAGCGATTGGAACCATCGCTTTTACTCTTCTTTCTATATCACTTATCTTTTCAACTACTTCAGCCATATTGATTTCCTAGGTAAATAATGGTGCGAAAGGAGAGACTCGAACTCTCACGCCTTGCGGCGCTGGAACCTAAATCCAGTGCGTCTACCAATTCCGCCACTCTCGCAAATTCAAAAATTTTCAATCGCGTATTATATCAGCATAGTTATTATACGTAAGGAATAATTCTATGTATTTTTAATCTCACAGATGGTAAGTAATCATTTAAAATGAAGGCAATTATGACATTTATTTTTTATCAATCTTCCCGGCTTACTATTTAAGAATTTATTTGATGCGCATTATAACCATACTTCTTTTCAGTCTTTTCCTTTTGGGATGCGCTGCCATACCATATGAGGAAGCAAAAGTAGATGCCGTAGAGGTTAATAAGTTAATAACCGAACTTGATATCTATAATGAGGAATTTGAAGAGTTTCTTAAAACCAATGGTTACCCGTCAAACAATCTTCCTATCAAGGATTGGGGTTTAAGAGAGTTGTTGTTGGCACAGTTATTTTTTAATTACGATATAAAAAATGCTAAAGCATCGCTTGATTGGGTTAGAACAAGTGAGAATATTGCCCTTCTCTACCCACCATCATCGATAGGCATTGAAATTGGAAGAGGTGATAGTGAGGAAGAATTATCCAAGAATATTTTTGGAGGAGGGTTTAACTTTACTTTTGAAAGTGCTAATAAGCGTTTAATAAGGTATGAAATCGCTTTTAATGAAACACAATCAGCGGCCTTACAATATGAATTAAAAATATGGGATGCCCGTGCCAAGCTGCTGGAGCAGATAGTAAACCTCCTAGAAAGACAAGACCTTATCACCATTACCAAGGATGAATTGCGATCAAAGCACTCCATCTTGCAAATGATAAAGAAAAGAGTGGGTGTTGGCATATTATCTCAAGTGCAATTAGATAGAGTTACATTGGAGTTAAGTGCAATAAATCAAATGTTACTTAACCTTCAATACGATCAAGAAAAGGTAAGAAATGAAATTGCGACCAGCGTTGGTCTGTCCTTAGAAAAATTTAATCTCATCCCAGTAAACACACAAAAAATAAAAGCCATGTTTAATAAGGCGTCAGCTGACTTTGTTGCTGAAAATGAAGTGGGGAACATTAAATATAAGGCCACGACTAACAGTAAGATGCTACGAATATTATTAGCAAATTATGCGGTAGCAGAATCCTTATTAAAGTATGAAATTGCCAAACAGTACCCCGATTTTAACTTCTCTCCAGCCTATACCTATGACCTTGGAAACTACATATGGAATATTGGTATTGAAACCATTATTGGTTCCACCGACAGGAATAAGGTCTATATAGAAAGGGCAAAGAAGCTGAGAGAAACAGAAGCTACAAAAGTGCTTTCCTATCAAATTGAAATTATTAATGCGGCAGAAAGGTTATTAGATGATTTTAGTTACGGCCTGGCGCTTAAAAGGGATGTAGAAGAGATGCGAGAAACAAAAAATAATTTAAAAAAACAGCTGGTTAAGCGCTTTGATAATGGGATTTTAGATAGATTGGAGTTAGAATTGGAATTGATTAAATTTAATGAAATTGAAAGAAGTTATCACAAAGCACTTTACAATGTTATGAGAAAAGGCTTGTTTGCGGAATCCACGGTACAAGAGCCTATCTTCACTGAGCAGTTTAATTAAAAAATGAAAAGATGAAAAATAAATCACTTATTATTATTGTAATTCAAGCAGTCATGATCGTTATGCTGGTATGGATTATCTTGATCCTAGGAGGTGATGAGTTTTTTGCTGAAGACGATAGCGAGGGTGTTGAAGAGATTGTTGTTGACTACACACAGTCGATCAATGACCTGACCTATGTAACCCTCCCCTTAGCCGTAGAAAAAAATAGTGGAATCACAACAATACCAATTCAATCAACTTCAAAGTCATACGATTATGCAAGTTATGGCGAGGTGATGAGCTTAACGGATTTATTTTTAAGAAAAAATAATCTTGGAAATTTATTAAGAAATAAAAATAAAATAGAAAAACAACTTGAAGAAGAGTCTGAACATCTTAAGAAGCTAATAATACTTAACCAAGATAACAAGAATATTGCTGACTCCATAATCCATGAAAAAGAAATTGATATTAGTAATCTGGAAAATGATCTTGCGGTGATTCAAAATGATATAAGCAATGTTTTAATTAATACAGAGCACCACTGGGGGCCCTACTTTGCAAAGCTTATCGCGCAAACAGAAAAAAAGGTATCGTCGCCTATATTAAGCAATAAAAACCGGCTGATAAAAGTAACTATACCATCCGTTAATCTTCCCAAAACACCACCTAAAGAAATTGATGTATACCTATCGTCTGACGAAAATATCTCTTACGCTGCCTCATTTATATCTAAAGCCCCCAACTCTGACGCATCACTTCAAGGTAAGAGCTTTTATTATGAAGTAGAGAGTACTGAGTTAAACGTAGGGGCTAAAATCAAAGCCAATATAAAAAATACTAATGATAACCGTAATGAAATAAGCCTTTTTATCCCTAGAAAATCAGTGGTATGGAGTAATGGTAAGCCCTGGATTTTTATAAAAGTTGGCAGTGATGGTAATTTTCTCCGTAAACCCCTTATCAGCCCTCTAGAAACAAGTGAGGGATGGCTCGTAGAGGAAGGTCCGTTCAAGGAAGGTGAGCTCCTCGTTACTGATGGCGCCCAACTATTACTTTCCGAAGAGTTTAAGTATCAAATAAAAAATGAAAATGAGGATTAGCCCATGATGGGCCAACTGATTCGATTTTCTATTCGGTACCCTGGGGTCATTATTGGTCTTTCACTCCTCATTATCGCTTATGGTATTTATCAGATAAAACAAAGTCCTTTAAATGTATTTCCAGAATTCTCCCCCACCCAAGTAATCATTCAAACAGAATCTCCTGGATTTTCGTCAGATTTAGTTGAATCTCTAGTAACCAACCCTATTGAGCAAGCAATTGCAGGGACTATTGGTATAAGCCAAATAAGATCACAATCCATCCCGGGGCTATCTGTTGTAACTGTTATATTTGATGAAGGAACAGATATTTTTAAGAATAGGCAATCTATATCAGAAAAACTGTCGAACCTGAATAGATCAATGCCGAATAACATCACCCCTACTATTGCTCCACTGACATCATCAGCCTCTAGCGTACTTGGCATTGGCATAACTTCTAATGACAGAACCAATATAGAGCTTAGAACGATTGCAGAGAATATTATCATCCCCCACCTAATGTCAGTGCCAGGGGTAGCAGATGTGAATCGGTTTGGAGGAGAAGTCGCTCAAATTCAAATCGAGGTTAAGGCTGATAAGTTATATGAGCATGACGTAAGCTTGCAACAGGTATTCACATCTATAAAAATGTCTTCTGGTCAGGTTGGCGGCGGTTTTATCGAAAACAGCAACCAAAGAATTATTATTAATGCGAGCGCCCAATCTAAATCCATAACCGACCTTCTCCAGCTTCCAATAATCAATAACAAAGGTAATGTCGTTCGGGTTAAAGATGTTGCAACCATTAGTGAGAGCAAAGCTCCATCAATAAGTGCGGTATCGATTAATGAAAAAGATGGAGTTTATCTTTCCGTTCAAGGTCAGCTCGGATCAAACACCTACAAGCTTACCCATCAACTTGAAGAAGCATTAGAGAGTCTAAGGCCCATCCTTATAAAGGAATCAGTAGAACTAATACCTGACTTATTCAAACCAGCAAATTTTATTGATGCCTCAATAAAGGGATTACGATTAGATATATTGATTGGCGCGATAATGGTTATATCCATCCTATATCTATTTTTGTTTAACATAAAAACCGCTTTTATTTCTGCTGTAGCAATTCCAGCCTCGCTATTATCTGCAATTTGTGTGATGAGTTATTTTAACCTTGGTCTGAATGTGATGGTCCTTAGTGGTCTAGCCATTGCTTTGGGTGAAGTAGTGGATGACGCAATAATTGACGTAGAAAATATTTTTCGTAGACTTCGACAAAATAAATTACTTAGTAAGCCCCTGCCAATTCATCAAGTCGTTTTTAATGCATCGATGGAGGTTAGAAAATCAGTTGTATTTGCGACGATCATTATCGTGCTCGTGTTTCTCCCGCTTCTATCCATGTCGGGGGTTGCTGGTAAGCTTTTTGGTCCCCTGGGTATTGCATACATCACGTCCATTATCGCATCATTATTTGTGGCTCTAACAGTGACTCCGGCTCTTTGCTTTCTCATGCTTGGAAAAACATTCATTAAAAGCGAGGATTCGCCAATTATCGCTTTTATCAAAAAATATTATGAAAAGGTACTGCGAGCAGTTGAAGGAAAATCAAGTGCTGTAATAATTATTTCATTTTTGTTGATCGCTGTTGGATTGTCTTTCCTCCCTTTCTTTAAAACTCAATTTATACCTCCGCTTCATGAAGGGCACTATATTATGCATATGACGGCCTACCCTGGTACCTCAGAAAAAGAGTCTATAAGAATAGGTAATTTAGTTACGAACAAAATTAATAAAATAGAAGGGATTAAGTCTGTAGCACAATGGGTAGGTAGATCACCGATGGGTGCAGATACCTTTGGTACCCACTATAGTGAGTTTGAAATTGAGTTAGATGTTTTAGATGGGCCAAGTCAGGACCGTATATTAGATCAGATAAATGCTATTGTTAACGGCAATGATAATGATGAGCTTAACATCAAAAATCAAGGAGGTTTTGTTGGAGTTAATTTTGCCATCAATACATTTTTGACAGAAAGAATTGAAGAAACTATATCTGGATATAATGCGTCGGTTGTAGTGAATGTTTATGGAAATGATTTGGATGCCTTGGATCAAGATGGACAAAATATTGCACGAATGCTCGAGGGTATTAGGGGATCCAAAGACATTACCCTCCAGTCACCGCCAGGAACGCCGCAAGTTAAAATAAGACTTCGACCAGAAATAATTGCACAATTAGGCATAATGAATGCAGATGTATTAGATACAATTAGGGCTGCATACGAAGGCTATACAGCTACGTATATATATGAAGGCGTAAATAAGAAGCCGGTGGTGGTCACATTTGAAAAAAAATACCGTGAAGATATAACAAATATTCAAAAGCTTCCTA
>DGAZ01000029.1:6360-20552 GCA_002384685.1 Methylophilales bacterium UBA4017
ACGCGAAGAGCTTATTACTCACTCGTTTTTAGCTGGTTCGGCCGTCTTACTATTGTTGTTTATTGCCTTTGGGTCTTTGCGTAATTTAGTTATAACGATTCTTAACCTTCCTTTTGCTCTTATTGGTGGGGTTATTGCAGCATCAATATATGGGGGATGGTTGTCTATAGGCTCTATGGTTGGCTTTGTCACCCTTTTTGGTATTACCTTAAGAAATTCGATTATGCTAATTTCACATTACCAACATTTAATAGAAAATGAAAACCTTATATGGAATCTTGAAACCTGCATCAAAGGTGCAAAAGAACGATTACCATCCATACTGATGACAGCATTAGTTGCTGGCTTAGCGCTTCTTCCTATAGCGATGGGATCAGGGCAGCCCGGAAAAGAAATAGAAGGTCCAATGGCGACCATAATTATCGGTGGTTTATTTACCTCGACCATCCTCAACCTCTTAATCCTTCCGACAGTTTTGTTAAATTACGGTGAGTTTAAGAAACGCGTTTTTTAATAATTATTTTGGTATATATCGATGCTCTGCACTCGAGGGGCTCCCTTCTAGCTCGCTGCTTTCATTGGCTGGATCCCAGGCAACTAATTCATCAATCTTTTTCGCTAGTGCTATATCTTTCAGGGAAATACCGCCCACATCATGTGTTGAAAGGTAAATAGTAATTGAGGAAAAGCTTAGTAAAATATCAGGGTGATGCCATGCCCTTTCAGCAATATGTGCGATAGCATTGGCAAGCATCATGGTACCCTTCCAATTATGCATGGGAATGATTTTCTTAATTCTTGAGCCATCAATAGACCAATCATCAAGACCTGATAGCGCACTACTCACCTCATAGTCATTAAGCTTCATTGTTATCCTTAAAAAATAAAATAGTTTTTTTTATATTTTTAACTTTATCTTCGATCTCTTGGTATTCATCCTCAAGATTCGACTCAATAGTTAAGCCTCCTCCAGAATAAAAGAAAAGGGTCTCCTCTTTGCTTATAATACTCCTAATGCTTATATTGCTATCTAATCGCTCATTAAAACTAAAATAGGCGACGCTCCCACAATAAAAGTCGCGGGCATGCTCTTCTAATTCTTCAATAATTTCCATCGCCCTTTTTTTGGGTGCCCCAGTAATTGATCCCCCAGGGAATGCATTCTCAAATAGGCTGTATATATTTGACTCTTTTTTTAATACGCCAGAGACTGAGCTTACCAAATGGTGAACATTTGGATAGGTCTCAATAGTAAATAACTCATCAACGTTAATGCTTCCGATATTACAGCTCACTCCTAAATCATTTCTCAGTAAATCTACAATCATTAAGTTTTCTGCTTTATCTTTGGCGCTATTTTTAAGAAAATTGAGCGCCTCTCTATCTTCGTGCTGATTAACACCCCTGGCCCTCGTTCCTTTGATAGGCCTTGTTGATACCTTTCCATCAACCGCTTTTAAAAAGCGTTCCGGTGATCCTGAAAGCAACTCAAATTCATCAAAACAGAGATACGCCATAAATGGAGATTGATTAATCTCTCTAAATTTTTTATAAAAACACCATGACTCTCCTTTGGCTTTTACCTGGTATTTTTTGGAGATATTGACCTGATAACAATCGCCCTGCTTCAGATAATCTTTAACTGTATTGAATTGCTTGGTGTAGGAATGTAAATTAGTGGATTCAGCAATATCAGACTCTATGGAAAAAAAATCTTCCTTTTTATTATTTTCCGCTGAAAGATTAGCTCGTATTTCGCTGATCATTTCTTCAGTTTGCTTCTGAAATAAAGGAGAAGCAATAAATGCTTTTTGATGGTGGTGATCTATAATTAGCGCCCAATCGTATATACCAAAATGCATAGATGGAATCATGTGGGATTTTTCTGACTTCATGCCAAGACTGTAAGAAAAATAACCTAATGCCCCGCCAACAAAAGGAAGGTCGGTGTCATCACATTTGTAATTGTTCATTATCTGATGGAGTAGCTCCAGAGGATTGTCCTGAGAAGTACTCACACCAATGCTATTATTATCTATAGTTGTGATGCTGTTATCAGTTATTAGTGTGGTAAAGGGGTTAGCGGTAATAATATCAAATCGCGCAAGCTCGTTTTGTTCCCTCCCTTTTTGAAAAGCACTATCTAAAAAAACAGGCCACTTTAAGTGCCGAATTCTTTCGTAATAAAATGTGCTGTCAGCATTATAAGGAATTTCAATTTTCAGCATATGTAAACTTTAATTTAGCGTGATTTCTTTTAATTATCAATGATGCATTATTCATAATAAATAAAAAAGGGCACAAATGCGCCCTTTTTATGGCTTAAAAGATAGACTACTCTAAATTGGCATGAATAGCTCGCATACCCTCTTCCGTAAGGTCTTTATCAAATACGATTTCACCAATGACAGCCTCTAAATAGACAAGAGTAGATAGTTCGAATGCAGTTCCCATTGGCAAGCCCTTGGTTAATGGGAAGCTATCATCACTGCCAACTTGAACGGTATAATCCGCTAAATCCGACATTGCAGAAGATGATTTCATCGAGATCACTAAAATCTTGGCACCTTTTGATTTGGCTGTCTCAAGCATAGGTAGCAATGTCTTAGTGCCGCCAGATCCAGATATAACGATAAGTAAGTCACCTGATACAATTGCCGGCGTAACGATCTCACCGGGCATATTTACTTGGTAACCAGTATGAACAAGCCTCATTGCAAAAAAACGTGCAACTAACAAAGATCGCCCTGCTCCACCAACAAAGATGCGACCTGACTCATCAATCAATTTCTTTAAATTAACAGCATGATCTTTGCTGGTTGCAGCAAGCACATTTGTTATTTTATCTATTATTAACTTTTGCGTATCCATAATATGTCCTTAAATTAAACTTCTATCATACCAAAAAAAAACCCGAACAATTAAGTCGGGTTTTTTTAAATAAAACAAACTAATGCTTTTAATTAGTGAGCAATAGCTGTAATTTCAGCAGCAGATGCAGCAGGATCAGCAGCACCGTAGATTGCAGCACCAGCAACAATGATTGAAGCGCCAGCATCTTTAACTTGTTGAGCTGTAGCAGCTTTAACACCACCAGCAACAGATATTTTAGCACCTGTATTAAGAGCAGCGATCATAGCTAGATCATTGAATGGAGTATCTCCAGCAGCTTGAGCGTCAAGACCAGTGTGAACACCGATGATATGAGCACCAGCAGCAACCGCTTCTTTTGTTAGGCTTTCTTTGTCAGCAACGTTGATCATGTCAACTTGAACTTCTTTGCCATATTTCTTAGCAGCAGCAATAACGCCTTTAATTGTAGCAATTCCAGAAGCACCTAGAACTGTACAGATATCAGCACCAGCTTTATAGAAAGGCTCTGATTCATATTCACCAGCATCCATTGTTTTAAGGTCAACAAGGATAAGGTTGTTAGGGAATTTTGCTTTTAATGTTTCTAGAAGCTTGATACCGTTATGCTTAATGCATGGTGTACCAATTTCAAGAATGTCAACATGAGGAGCAACAAGCTCAGCTAATGCAACTGTTGCGTCAAAATCTAGTGAATCTAATGCCATTTGAGTTAATGCCATGGTTATAATCTCCAAAACTTATTGATAAATTGTCTACTTAAATCGTGCCTAGCAATAAAATATACTCACTAAGTACACTTTTAATTGCAGACCGCCGATAATATAGACTGAATGGTTGATTGTCAAATCATTCAGCCCCTTAAAACATTAAAGTTTTGCGCTTAACGCAACCTCTAATTTCTTTTGATCAATAATGAAATTTCTAATGCCTTCTGATAATTTTTCAGTGGCCATTGCGTCCTCATTATGATCAAATCTAAACTGATCTTCTTCCAATCTAGCTGGCTTCTCTGTAGTTACCCCATTGTCCTTAAGGAATTGTGGTAAATCACCTTCAGTCTTAGCTAATTCCTCAATTAATGACGGTCCAATAGTGAGTCGGTCACAACCTGCTAGCGCTGTAATTTCACCAATATTTCTGAATGAAGCACCCATCACCACAGTCTTAAACCCATGCTCTTTATACCAGCTATAAATATTTCTTACAGAAACAACACCAGGGTCTGTTTCGGACGTATAGTCTTCACCTGTTTTAGCTTTATACCAATCAAGAATACGGCCGACAAATGGAGAGATCAAAAACACACCCGCTTCAGCACAAGCTCTTGCTTGAGCAAAACTAAATAACAGGGTGAGGTTACAGTTAATCCCTTCCTTTTCTAATATTTCTCCAGCTTTTATACCTTCCCATGTTGATGCTAATTTAATCAACACCCTGTCATTTGGAATACCTGCTTCATTGTACAAAGCCATAAGCTTTTTACCTTTTGCCACCATTTTATCTATATTAAAGGAAAGACTTGCATCAACCTCTGTGGATATACGGCCAGGGATATGATTTAAAATCTCTAACCCTACTAATACCGAAAGCTTGTCAGCAGCATCTTCAACCTGCTGATCCTTGTTGGTACTTTGTGCCTTAGCATAGGCTATTGCCTCTTCTATCATTGGTTCGCATTGTGGCAATGTGCTCGCCTTAAGTAGTAAGGATGGGTTGGTTGTTGCGTCAACAGGTTTAAGGCTTTTAATTGCTTCTACCTCACCGGTGTCTGCAACAATGGTTGTTATCTCTTTTAGCTGATCCAATAATGTCGCCATAGTTAATTCTCCGTGTTTAATGTTAATTGCACTCTTAAATTAAATTCAAGACGCACATTTTACCAACAATAAATTGATATCTCCAATTTTTCTTAGCAATTATCTACTTAAATTACCTTTTCACTGTGCAGGTTTTATTTATATAACTTAATGACAACGCGCATCATATTTGGCAGAATTACGTTTTACCCAAATTTATGCTATCAAATGCGATCCGCTTGATACATTAACAATAAAAGATTAAGGATATATTTAATGGCCGTATACGTAATCCCCTTTGAAAGTCTAAGAAATTCTGATGTAGGTTCCGTTGGAGGAAAAAATGCTTCGCTTGGCGAAATGATTTCGCAACTGAACGCAAAGGGTGTGAGAGTTCCAACTGGCTTTGCAACAACCGCTGAGGCATTTAATGAATTCCTTCAACATAAAGATCTAGGCAAAAAAATTGAATCTGAGTTAGAAGGCCTTGATATTAACGACGTGACTGCGCTTGCTGTTAGTGGTAAAAAAATTCGAGAATGGATAATTAATACCCCTTTCCCTGAGGGCCTTAATCATGCCGTGGATAATCAATACAAAGAACTAGCTACAAAATCTGCACAAGGAACTACCTTTGCTGTTCGTTCTTCAGCAACAGCGGAAGACCTTCCAGATGCATCCTTTGCTGGTCAACAAGAAAGTTTTCTAAATATTCAGGGCATAGATAATATTAAGCAAGCAATAAAAGAAGTGTTTGCTTCGCTTTATAACGACAGAGCTATATCGTACCGAGTGCATAAAGGTTTTATTCATGCGGATGTAGCTATCTCGGCTGGTGTCCAGCAAATGGTCCGAAGTGACATGGGAAGCGCAGGGGTAATGTTCACGATTGATACTGAATCCGGCTTCAAGGATGTAGTGTTTATAACTTCCTCGTATGGTCTTGGAGAAACAGTAGTTCAAGGATCAGTGAATCCTGATGAGTTCTACGTTCATAAGCCTTTGTTGGCAAAAAATAAACCGGCTATAGTAAGAAAGTCGATAGGCTCGAAAAAAATTAAAATGATTTTCAGTGAAGATACTAAGGCTGGGTTAAGTACACAAACCGTTGACGTGGAAGAGTCGCAGGCTAATAGCTTTAGTATTAATGATGAAGATATTATTGAGCTAGCTAAATACGCCATGACCATTGAATCGCATTATCAGTGTCCTATGGATATTGAATGGGGGAAAAATGGAATCGATGGAAAAATTTACATACTTCAGGCACGACCCGAAACCGTAAAATCTCAAACAAAAAATGTATCAGAAACTTATAAATTGCTTGAGACAGGCAAGGCTATAGTTGCTGGTCGAGCAGTAACGCAAAAAATAGGACAAGGCCCAGTCCGAGTGGTCAGCGACCCCTCCGAGATGCATATGGTTCAACCAGGCGACATTTTGGTGGCGGATATGACCGACCCTAACTGGGAACCTGTAATGAAAAGAGCTTCTGCACTAGTTACTAACCGAGGAGGAAGAACCTGTCATGCAGCTATAATAGCGCGTGAACTAGGAATTCCTGCGATTGTAGGCAGTGTGAATGCTACCGAACTATTGAATGATGGCGATATCGTAACCGTCTCCTGTTCTGAGGGAGAGACTGGCATCGTATACCAAGGGGAGCTTCAGTATGAAGTCACAACTCAAGAGGATGGTGAGTTAGGCGATCCTCCAGTAAAAATGATGATGAACGTAGGTAGTCCTGATATGGCTTTTACGTTTGCACAAATACCTAATCATGGTGTTGGCCTTGCCAGGCTAGAGTTTGTAATTAACAATATGATTGGCATCCACCCAAAGGCGATACTTAACTACAAGGCTATGCCCTCTGATGTGCAAAAATCCATTGATCATCGATCAAGAGGTTATGCTAACCCAGTGCAGTTTTATATTGATAAGGTAGCGGAAGGTGTTGCTACGATTGCCGCAGCCTTTTATCCGAACCCGGTTATTGTAAGGACCTCCGATTTTAAATCCAACGAATATAAAAAGTTAGTTGCTGGCGATATTTACGAGCCTGATGAAGAAAACCCAATGATTGGCTTTAGAGGAGCTGCTCGATACATATCAGATGAATTTAAAGAGTGTTTTGCCTTGGAGTGTCAAGCAATGCTTAAGGTAAGGAATGTACTGGGTCTTACTAATGTAGAGCTAATGATTCCCTTTGTCAGAACCTTAAGTGAAGCAAAAGCCGTAATAGAGATTATGGAGCAGCATGGTCTAAAACGTGGGGTGGACGGACTAAAAATCATTATGATGTGTGAGGTTCCATCCAATGCAATTATTGCTGACGATTTCTTAGAATATTTTGATGGCTTCTCTATTGGATCTAATGACTTAACTCAGCTTACCTTAGGCACTGATCGTGACTCAGGAATTCTTGCTCATGGTTTTGACGAACGAGATCCTGCGGTAATCAAACTGATAGAAATGGCTATTGCCTCGGCTAAAAAGAAAGGGAAATACGTTGGAATCTGTGGTCAGGGACCATCAGACCATCCAGACTTTGCTGCATGGCTTGTTAAGGAGGGTATAACGTCCCTATCATTAAATCCGGATACTGTTATTAGTACCTGGAAACAACTAACTAAAGCATAATTAAGGTCATGACAAAAAATAAAAGGGTCGCTTTCTTTATATCAGATGGAACGGGCATTACTGCAGGCTCCCTTGGTGGCCTGCTTGCGCATTTTCCTGATACAGAGTTTGAGCAGATACGGATTCCTTTTACTAACGACTCCACCAAAATCGAAGACGCGCAAAAACGGCTTGCTAATGCAAAACTGATGAGCGGTATAAGACCAGTTGTTATTATGTCGATCGGCGATCCCGAATTACGCGCCGAACTTAAACAAGTGGATGCATTTTATATCGATTTGTTTGAATCCTTTCTGCATCCTCTCGGGAAAGAGCTTGATGAGAAACCGCTAACAAGGCCGGGTGTTTCTCATAGCATTACTGGAACAAACTACGGTAATCGCATGGAAGCGATTAATTTTGCATTGGGGCATGACGACGGCATGACGCATAGCGGACTTAACCAGGCGCAGGTTATATTGGTTGGAGTGTCACGATGTGGAAAAACGCCAACTAGTATCTATCTAGCGATGCAGTTTGGCATTAAGGCCGCCAACTACCCTCTCATTCCAGAGGATTTTTCAAGAGGCACATTACCCCCTATTTTAGATGGGTATCTGGATAAGATCTTTGGATTAACCATTAAGCCAGAAAGATTACATTCGCTCAGAACTGAAAGAAGACCGGACAGTCATTATGCTTCGTTAGCTAATTGTCGCGAAGAAATAGGTTTGGCTGAGGCCCTTATGAGAAATATGGGAATTCCTACGGCAGACTCAACAACCAGATCAGTAGAAGAGCTTTCAGCGATCATTATTCAAAAAATGAAAACTTAGTCTTTAAAATAAGGCTTTAAGAGACTCAAGACTTTATCCGAATCAGGCTGAACAATGCTAGAAAAAACATGGATATCTTCGGCTCCAGGCATCACAATAAATTTATAAAAATTCCACATAGGTGCTTCGCCTGTTTTTTTGTATAGGTACTGGTATATTGGGTTGGCATTTTTACCAATAACACTCGACTTAGTCATCATAGGAAATTCGACTGCATAGGTCAGCTTACAAAAATCTTGGATTTCTTTGTCAGTACCGAGCTCTTGGTTAAAGTCATTTGATGGAAAACCCACCACCGTAATATTTTTTTTATGAGCCTTATATAGCGCCTCTAATCCCTCAAATTGTGAGGTAAACCCGCATTTACTTGCGGTATTAACAAATATAATGGGCTTGTCTTGGTGCTCACATAAGTCAAACTTTTCACCTTGCAGCGTTACTAAATCTTTTTTATAAAAATCCATGCAAGCTCCAAAAGATATGGTGGGAATAAAGAAAAATAGGGCTAGTAATAGTTTCATGCTTATTGAGACCTCATTAAAATAATTTTGTTCATTTTCTGACAGTTTTTTTTCTCCATTCCCATGGCGGAATAGGTGTTAAGGTCTGCCATATACCCAGTTTAGATTGCCGTGCTTCTATTTCCGCATCGGCGTATTGTTGCGCATCACTCCTATCCTGATCTCTACTATATCGCTTGAAGTGCCAGGCATAACCAAACTTAACCAATTGATAATTAATGTCTTTTTGTTCGATCATAATTTTCCCTAAAAGGCGTTGGTACCTATCTTTTTTACTCGATACTACATAAACGGTTTTTCCCTCGATGTAACTGGCAAGCCTAGCCGATGATTCGAAACCATAAGGCTGATCCAATTCAGGCGCATCTATACCTAACAGCCTTATTTTGAATGTTTGCCCATTCTCCTCTTCTAAAATAATCGTATCACCATCTATAACCTTTTTTACCATCCCTTGAGTGTCAGCAAGTGCCTGACCAAACATTACGATAGAAAAAAGTAGGGTTATGAGCTTGCTATGCATAAAAAGTGAATGCTAAAAAAGGTCCTTAAGGTCTTTTATTTTCTTCAATTGAGACTCGATCCTGTTAATTTCTTTGGAGTCTTTTTCAAGCTTTTGTTTGATTTTGTCTACCGACCGAAGGGTTTTATCGATTGCTGAAGTTAGCGATATTAATTCCTTAGAATTGATCAATTGTTTTTCTATGGACTGTATTATGGCCCTGGATAATTCTTCAGGAGAAACCCCGCCTTTCGATTCACCAATTCCTTCCAACAGCATATCCGGAATCTTCATAGAAATAGATTTTTTAGATAGTCCTGGTATGGCTACTTCAGCTAATGTGTCGATAAGCTCTACCCTTCGGATGATAAATTTCTTCGTCTGGCTATCCTTACCATTCTTGCCATGTTGAATGGACTGTGCTCCCTTGTTATCAAGGGGCTTACTCTCTTTTTCTTGTTTGTGTATAGCCTTTGTCAGTGCGGTAAAATTACTTTGGTTCTGATTTTTTTCATAATAAATTTGGGCGCCTTCCAATAAAACCTTATTAATTATAATGGTGTCCTTAAATAAACTGTCGGTATTTAAAGTTATTTGTGCTGAGGTAAATTTAAAAGCGTAATCTTTATCGAATGGTTTGGGGTTTCCTAAAATAAAGCCATGCATTTCAGCCCTACCCTCCTTCAAATAGATTGAAACGCTATCTAGATTTACGTCTACGGTAGTAGCCTCAGAGACTTTTTTCACAATAAAGGTACGAACAAAGCTGTCTAAATTATCATTCATATAAAATAAAACAGCGCCTAGCAACAGACCAATTGATAGGACAATAAATAGTATTTTTTTCATATTACTAGGGTAACTCAACTCGCCCAGAATTTATTGGAAATTTATCGCAAGTTAAAAAAATTGCTCCATTGTCGAATAATTCATCATGCGATTCCAGGGTAACTGGGTGTGTACATATTTTCCCCGTCCACGTATTAAGCACCGTAAATGACTCTCCGTCAGCATAAGGAATAATCGCGTACTTATTCATCCATACATAATGAAACGAGATAATTAGGGATGCTAAGAGAATGGCGAGTGGGATTGGTTCTAGATACTTTTTAAATTGTGTCATTTTGCTCTCCGAACCACGTTAACAAATAAGTAAGTGGTATTAAGTTCAAGAAGTTAGTATAAATCCCTTATATGGAAACCATATAAGGGATAATATAGCACCTTATGAGATACCAGAATTTAGAAACTTTCTAATACTTTATGAAAACATTGCTGCTAAAAGCCACGGATAGTGATTGCATCGATCAGGCGGTGTCGTTATTAAAAAAAGGTAAGTTAGTTGGTATTCCAACAGAAACCGTTTATGGCCTGGCTGCTGATGCAACCCATACCAAAGCAATCCAAGAAATTTTCAAGGTAAAAAAACGCCCCCCTAATCACCCCCTTATCCTTCATCTGCCCGATTTATCTGATCTGAGTCAATGGGCAATAAATATTCCCGATATTACGTATGCATTAGCCAAACAATTTATGCCTGGATCACTTTCCGTCTTGTTGCATAAAAATCCGTCCGTCAGTAATGAAATAACTGGTGGGTCTAACAAAATTTGTATACGAATACCTCATCATGAAACTACTTTAAAAATCATCAAGCGTTTAGGCAATCCGATTGTCGCTCCATCAGCAAACATATTTGGCCGAATCAGCCCAACTAGTGCTGACCATGTAATGAACGACCTTTTCGGAGAAATTGACGCAGTAGTCGATGGGGGTGAATGCAGAGTTGGTATAGAGTCGACCATTGTCGACCTAACAACGCCAACACCCTCGCTGCTGAGGCCTGGGGGGGTCAATCTCTTTGCATTAGAGAAGGTGTTGCATAGCAAGATCTTCATCCCTGACTTTGTCAACACAAAAATATCGGGTAACCTAGTCAACCACTATCAACCCACCACAAAACTCACACCCATCCACAAAGAAGACATTCTGACCCATCAGTTAATTGGTGCTGCTGACTCTACCAATACCATTTTTTTACTATTCGAAGATCTGCATGAACTGCAAATAAACAAATACCTTATGCCTGTCGATGTCGATAAATACTCCCAATTATTTTATGGCGTTTTAAGAGTTTTAGATAAGGCTGGATTTCAGGAAATATTTATTCAGATACCACCAAAAACTCCTGAATGGCTTGCAATAAACGATAGAATTCTAAAAGCATCGCACAAATAACAACTGGTGGTATATGCCGATGTTGCACCTCAATACAGCATTATTCTTTCGATTTTTATCCCATATTAAAAAAACATAAAACTTAATAGGAGGTATTTATGGACGACTTTACTATCTTTTCAACCGCTATTTCAGCGCTGACAAGCATCGCAATACTTTACGGTCTTTTTCATTTAACCAGCCCCGGTAATCACAAAGGTTATGTTCTGGGGTTCTTCCTTGTTTTTATAGGTAATGCGGGGCAAGTGTATCGCAATATCTCTTATTACTTATCTGGCATTGCTCCAATAGATAGCGACTTACCGATTTGGCTATTTAAGGATATAGGAATTTTGGTTGTTGCATTGACCTACCTAGCCTTACGAAAAAAAGGATAAGATCCTTATAATATATAAAGGCATGCCATAGCATGCCTTTATGCTATCCATTAGATAAAATATTCTTAGCTCTGATTTAATTGCTCTAGAATTGAGTGGGAAACTGTAAGCTTTACGAAGCACCAAACCCATGTAAACTATAAATTTATTCCATTAAAAGACTTTTATATCATGGCAAGTATTGAGCAAGCACAAAAGCTAATTCTAGAACTCTTAGAAGATTTTGAAGAAGATACGTTAGAAATTTTACGGCATAGTCCCGTCGCAGTAAGAATGATGAGAGTATCTGATCGTCATATAACCTTTGCTAACCCTCGGTACATGGAAATGTTTAAGGTCGAAGAAAAGGATTTGCAAACCCTAACACCCTTTCAGGTGTATCAAAATAAGGAAGACTTCGAATCACTCAGTATACGTATTAATGCCCAAGAAAATATTGTGGATGAAGTGCTGGCAATGAAGACACTGGCTGGAGAATTGTTGCAAGTAATGGGGTCATTTCACCATATGAAATATCTTGACCAAAGCATGGTTGTAGCATGGTTTTATGATATCACTGCAGCGCATCAAGCTAAGCAATTAGCAGAAGATGCAGCAAAAATGAAGAGTGAATTCTTAGCCAATATGAGTCATGAAATTAGGACCCCCATGAACGGCATTATAGGCATGTCACATTTAGCCTTAAAAACAAATTTAGATCCTAGGCAAAGGGATTATGTTAAAAAAATTCAACAAGCAGGCAAACATTTGTTGGGCATCATCAATGATATTTTAGACTTTTCTAAAATCGAGGCTGGAAAATTATCGATAGAAGAAATCACCTTTGATATTGATGAAATGATGTCAAATATTTCAAACATGATTGGCCAAAAATGTTCTGAAAAAAATTTAGAGCTTATTTTTAACTTTCCCCATGACCTGCCGCATAAGCTAATTGGCGACCCTTTGAGGCTTTCTCAAATTCTCATAAACTATGGAAATAATGCTATTAAATTTACTGAAAAAGGAGAGGTGATAATCTCTGCTGAAATTCTGGAACAAGACAACGAGGACATTTTTATTAAATTCAATGTCTCGGATACGGGCATTGGCCTAACAAAAGAACAAAAAAGTAAATTATTTCAATCATTCCAACAAGCTGATACTTCCACCTCACGTAAGTTTGGGGGTACTGGCTTAGGTCTGGCTATCGCCAAGCAACTAGCAGGCTTGATGGGTGGTGACGTTGGTGTTGAAAGTGAATATGGTAAAGGAAGCACGTTTTGGTTCACCGCAAAATTCCAAATCGATAAAACTATTTCTAAGCGAGTCTTATTTAAAGAAGACTTAGCTGGTAAGCGGGTATTGGTTATTGATGATAATGAAGCGGCACGCTTTATCATGAAAGATATGCTGACGGCAATGTCACTAGAAGTAACGTTAGCAGAATCCGCTGAAGAAGGTTTAAGGCAAGCGGTTGAAGCTAATAATAAGGGGCAGCCTTTTGAGTTAATTTTTGTTGATTACTTAATGCCTTTAGGTATGAATGGTATTGATTTTACAAAAGCACTAAAAGAATTAATTGGTAACAGCCCTCCTCCCTGTATTTTAGTTACCGCCTATGCATCTGATGAACTAATTCATGATTCCTCGATTGAAGGAATAGAACACGTCATCTCTAAACCCGTAAATGCCTCTTTATTGTTTGAAACCATACTCAGCATTTTCAACTTATTTTCCACAGATTCATCAATTCAAAGTCATACAGAGAGTAGTAACAAAAAAAAGGGGATTGCTGAGCTTAAAGGAGTACGGATTCTTCTTGCTGAAGATAACTTACTTAATCAACAAATAGCAACCGAGATATTGGGAGACGAAGGGCTGGTGATTGATGTTGCTAATAATGGCCAAGAAGCTGTCGATATGGTCAATAAGACGTCCTATGCTATGGTTTTGATGGATATGCAAATGCCCATAATGGATGGATTAGAGGCTACACAAACGATACGGAAAAAATTTTCTAATAAGGATCTCCCGATTTTAGCAATGACAGCCAATGCATCTGATGCGGATAGGGAAAAATGTCTTACATCGGGTATGGATGCTCATATTACTAAGCCTATCGACCCTGATTTGTTATTTACTGAAATTGCTAAATGGATCAAGCCAAAGAACACTCCACCAATAACAAACAAAACACTAGCGATAACTACTAAAGAAACACAAACAATCCCTGAAATTAAAGGAGTAGATACTAACCTAGGGTTGAAAGTGGCAGCAGGGAAAGTGTCGCTGTATATAAAAATGTTAAAAACATTTTCTACAGACCAAATTAATGCAGTGGAAAATATGAAAAAAGCTATTGAGAAAAATGATTTCGCTACAGGTCAGCTTATAGCCCATACGCTTAAGGGAACATGTGGCAGCATAGGAGCAACTGAATTACAAAA
>DGAZ01000029.1:20721-20977 GCA_002384685.1 Methylophilales bacterium UBA4017
TAGGAGCAACTGAATTACAAAACAAGGCCGGGATACTTGAAAGCCATTTAAAGGAAAAAATGTCACACGCAAAGATTGTTGAACTGCTTGATCTTATTCATCCCGCACTCATGCTCGTAATTGGCAGCATTAATGAATTGCTTCCCAATAAAGAAAAGGCAAGTGAGACAACAGCCATTAGCGATGCGGAAGTAAAATCCTTGATTTTGCATTTATCTGAGCTACTTACAAACGATGACACCGAAGCAAATGAATT
>DGAZ01000022.1:0-12710 GCA_002384685.1 Methylophilales bacterium UBA4017
TTTAGTAATACCGTTTTATGGGATCTTATTCCTGATTTTTCAATTGAAAGCATGCAAATGGTGGCCGGATCGAATCCTGTTTACGGACTCAATACCTTGGGTGGCGCGATTTCTATGCAGACAAAAAGCGGTCGCACATTTAATAAAAAAGCCATCGATTTTAGCGCAGGATCGTGGGGAAGACAGACTTCACTTATGGAGGCAGGGGGTATATCGGAAGATGGGAGTTACGATTACTACATAGGCTATCAGCATTTTACCGAAGACGGATGGCGCGATTACTCTCCCTCCCATGTGAATCAATTATTCACTAAAGTAGGATGGGAGTCAGACACCTCCCGTTATGAGGTGAGTTACTCGGGTGCGCATAACTTACTAATCGGTAACGGTCTAACCCCCAAGGATTTATTAGGTTCGGACTTAGAGGGGATCCATACGCTCGAAGATGAAACCAAAAATAATTACGGAAAATTAGTTCTGTCAGCCACTGAGTTTTGGGATGATGACACCATGTTCTCGGGGAATGCTTATTGGTTGAGGTCGGATCGAAAAACTGGCAACGGGGACTTAAATGATGAATTCTGTGATGGGGCTTCCTGGGATGAGGATGAATGTACAGATGCCCAACAGTTACTTAATAAAGATGATGCACAAAACCTAAACCAAGGAGTTCAAAACAGCACCAGCACCAAGCAAGACGCTTATGGCGCGAACGGACAAATTACCTTTGATCAGGATTGGCTCGGCCGAAGAAACCAACTGGTGGTTGGTACTGGTGTCGAGTACTCGCTCATAAAATTTATGCAATCAGAGGAAGAGATAGCAACGCTCCTAGCGAATGGTTTTTTTGGCGGAGATCGTGAAGACCCTGAACAAAGTACTGGACTTACGGGAAAAACCAAGACATTCAGCTTGTTTGCTACCAACACGCATGCATTAAATGATCAGTGGAATATTAATACCGCCGCACGGTACAACTTTATTCAGGTGGATAACCAAGATACTTTCAACCCTCCGGGTGGCGCTTCTTCGTTGTCAGGCAAGCACCACTATGAGCGAGTGAACCCATCGGTTGGCCTAACCTTCCACCCAACAGACAATTACACTACCTATGCCTCATACAGTGAATCGAATAGAGCCCCTACGAGCATTGAGCTCGGTTGCTCAAATGAAGCTCAGCCCTGTAACCTTCCCACACAAATGGCCGACGATCCACCATTGGAAATGGTAGTAGCAAAGACTGTAGAGTTTGGTGCAAGAGGAAAAATAGCAAACAATATGAGCTGGAATGCCGCTATTTACTCAGGTAAAAATAAGGATGATATTTTATTTGTGTACGCGAATGCATCGAATGGTTTGGGATATTTTACCAATGTCGACGAAACCACCAGAGAGGGCATTGATTTAGGCTTTAGTGGACAATTTGATGACCTAAGCTTGGCAGTAAACTATGGTTTTGTCATGGCCCGCTATGGCAGTGATTTCACTATCGCTAATGAGGTGAACACTTCAAGTGATGGTGACTCCATCCAAGTAAGTGATGGCGACTATCTTCCTAATATCCCAAAGCATCATATGAAGATTCGAGCAAATTACAAAGTTACACCTTCATGGTTTGTCGGCGCTACAGTATCAGCATTTAGTAAGTCATACATGATGGGTAACGAAAATCAAGGTCATGATGCAAGCCAAGGCATTCAAGGTGAGACACCCGGTTATGCGGTGATGAACTTGGATTCGCAATATTATATCGGTGAAAATTGGCAGCTATCCTTAAAGGCGATCAATATCTTTGACAATGAGTATTACACGGGTGGTCGTTTAGCACAAACACGGGTACAAACAGACAGATCATTTGATGATGAAAGAAATGTTGCTTCGCTTATCCCAGGCGCTCCAAGGGCCGCATGGGTAGGTCTTAGGTATGAATTTTAAAAAAAATATTTAACATCTAAAAAGGGCCGCTTCGGCCCTTTTTTATTATGAGGTATATTGTTACTTTTAGTGAGAAACAAAAGCATGAGCTTAAAACGAAGACTGCTAATTTATATCAATACCTTGTTAGTAGCCGCAATTCTGATTGGCTTAACGGTCATCATGGCTGTGGCAAAGAAAAATGTCCGTGAAGAAGTATTGTCAACGGAAGCCTTAGCAGTTTTCGCTATAGAAAATGGCATTAAAAATAACCCAGACTTTTATTTGTTTCATCAGGATAATCCTGCATTTGGTTTATCCGGCTTGTCTGAAATTAGGCACCTTAATATTGCATTCATTAATCTTGATGGCTTAATTGTTGACCAAACAAAACCTCACTTAAATTCAACTAATGATCCCCCAATGTGGTTTCAGTCTGCACTTGAGAGATTATCTACCCCTATTCCACCCAGGAGAATTGATATAACCCAGACGAATAACTTAGTCGGCCACATTCATATTCAGCCGGAACCCATATATGAGTATGCTGAAATATGGCAACAAATTAAGATAGGGCTATGGGTTATTTTTACCTTCGTTATTTTGGTTAATTTTTTCGTTTATCTCTTATTCTCTTATATGATTGAACCGATAAGCTCAATCATTAAAGGCTTCGACAGCCTTGAGAAAGGTAACTATAAAACACGGGTGAGTAAGTCGGGCATTACAGAGCTTAATGCAATCGGGAAAAAATTTAATCGTATGGTTGTTGTGCTAAGGCAGGCTAAGGAAAAGATAAATAAACTAAGTCAAGACCTTATTAGCGTCCAAGAACAAGAAAAAAAAGAGCTTGCAAGAAACCTTCATGATGAGCATGGCCAAGTACTAACTGCTATTCAGGCCGAGGCAGCATCCATTAAAAGTACTAAAAATGTGGATTCACAAAATAAGTCAGTCGAGAGCATTATTACTCTTTCAAAAAATATGATGCTGTCCACTCGCACTATTATTAAAAATTTAAGCCTAGGCCTTATTGAGGAAATTGGGTTTGAGGGGGCCCTTAGTGATCTAATAGAGAACTGGGGGAATCGGTTTAATAAAATTCAACTCACCTACACGATAGATAAAAAAACTACCGATCTAATTAACTCACAACAACAGGCACACATCTATCGCATCATTCAGGAAGCCCTGACAAATATTGCAAAACATACAAAAGCTAAAAACGTATCCATTAATATCGCTCCCTTTGGTCCAGAAAACCAACTAAGAATCAAGGTGATCAACGACGGCATTAAGATAAGTACGAAGAAAAATTTTGGTAGAGGTGCAGGATTGCTGGGTATTGAGGAACGTGTCAGGCAATTAAATGGTCGCTGTAACATCAGTATTAATCGTGTTTTTAAGATCACCATCGTTCTAGGCAGCAAGCATTGAGCAAGCTTCTTCTTGTAGATGATCATGCCATAGTAAGAGCTGGCTTAAGGCGCTTGCTTGAGAGCATACCCTGCATTAGCCATATCGAGGAATGTGCCTCCGGAGAGGCAGCATATCAATACTTATTTAGCAACACAGTTGATATTATTCTTATGGATATTTCCATGCCTGGTAAGGGGGGTATAGAATCAACGTCGTTAATCAAAAAGCGTTACCCTCAAACGAAAGTTCTTATATTGTCGATGCATGACAGCGCCGTGATGATTCGGAAGGCAAAAAATGCCGGTGCCAGTGGATTTGTTCTTAAAAATGAAATTTCAGATAATTTGCTAAATGCGATCCAAAAAGTCTTAGAAGGGGAAGAGGTCTTCCCAGTGATCGAGGCTGAAGAATATATAAACATTTTAGAGTGTTTGAGTGGTAAGGAGTTTGAAATTTTTAAATCCATTGCTAATGGTGAAAATTTACATCTTATCTCAGACAAAATGAACATGAGCTATAAAACAGTGGCTAATTATCAGACAGCCATTAAAAAAAAACTAGGCATTGAAAGTATGTTGGATTTTCACGCTATCGCCAAACAGCATCATGTGATTATGTAAATAATTACGGTGGAGCAACTAGACCATTGCTATAATAGTATTAATATCATTTACATAACGTGATTACTTATGAATCTTGGAACCCCTCTATCACCATCATCACTTAGAGTTATGCTCTTGGGCAGTGGTGAGCTAGGGAAAGAAGTGATCATCTCATTACAAAAGCTTGGCGTAGAAGTGATAGCTGTTGACCGATATGCCAATGCTCCAGGCCATCAGGTGGCCCATCGATCCCATGTGATCGATATGACCGATGCAAAAAAACTGACAGATATTATCCAGCTGGAACAGCCGCATTATATTGTTCCTGAAATCGAAGCGATAAACACCGGCGTGCTAGAGGAAATAGAAAAAGCAGGTAGCGCCATTATTATTCCTAGTGTTAAGGCTGTCCAGCTTACGATGGACAGAGAAGGTATCCGTAAACTAGCATCTGAAACATTGTCACTTCCTACCTCGGGCTATGGTTTTGCTAGGAGCTTGGATGAGTTACGTGACGTTATTCTCAAAAAGGTGGGATTCCCATGCTTTATTAAGCCCACCATGTCGTCATCCGGTAAAGGCCAATCAAAAATTCACTCTGAAGCAGAGATAGCGAATGCTTGGGATTATGCGGCATCGGGAGGAAGAGTTGATCAGGGTGTAGTAATTGCCGAAGGTATGGTCGATTTTGATTACGAGATAACACTCTTAACCGTCAGAGCTAAAGATAGTAAGGGAGTTATCACTACCCATTACTGTGAACCAATAGGTCATAGACAGGAAAATGGTGATTATGTTGAGAGCTGGCAACCTCAACCGATGAGCGACAACGCTCTACTCAAGTCTAAAGAAATGGCTAAAAAAGTGACGGACGCGCTGGGAGGGCTAGGTCTTTTTGGTGTGGAATTATTTATTAAAGGGGATGAGGTGTTGTTCTCCGAAGCCAGTCCTAGACCTCATGATACCGGTATGGTCACGATGATGACGCAAAGGCAATCCGAATTTGAACTCCACGCCAAAGCTATTCTTGGACTACCGGTCGATACTCAGCTCATCAATCCTGGGGCAAGTGCAGTGATTTACGGTAACCTAGATGCGGAAGCCATTATGTTTGAAGGGGTGGATAAAGCCTTGGCCATTAAGGGAGTGGATGTCAGGTTATTTGGCAAACCTCAGTCCTTTAAAAAAAGGCGCATGGGTGTCGTTCTTGCAGAAGGAAAAGATATTAGTGAGGCAAGGTCAAAAGCCCAACAAGCCCAGGCGCTCATCAAAACAAAAGTACAATAAAAGCTATTTTTCCAGCATCCAAATCACCGCTTATATGCTAAAATCCGCCCTCAATAAATTTTTGGTAGCCTTACATGTCTCGTCAGATAAGAAATATTGCAATCATTGCCCATGTTGATCATGGAAAAACCACCCTAGTCGATAAGTTACTCCAACAATCCGGGACCTTTGCTGAGCATCAGCAGGTCAATGAGCGGGTGATGGATTCCAATGACATTGAAAAAGAACGGGGTATTACCATTCTGGCAAAGAATACGGCCGTGAATTATAAAGGTTGCCATATCAACATCATTGACACTCCCGGCCATGCCGATTTTGGTGGTGAAGTAGAGCGCGTATTAGGTATGGTAGACGGCGTAGTACTTTTAGTCGATGCCGTAGACGGACCCATGCCGCAAACCCGCTTCGTAACCAAAAAAGCATTGGCACTGGGCCTCAAACCGATTGTGCTGATCAATAAAATAGACCGCCCTGGTGCACGAACTGACTGGGTTATTAATCACACCTTTGACTTATTTGCTAATCTCGGTGCCACAGACGAGCAGTTAGACTTTCCTGTGGTGTATGCGTCGGCATTAAATGGCTACGCAAAGTTAAAGGAAGAAGACGAATCAGACTCAATGGTACCCTTATTTGAGACCATTATGAGTCACGTAGAAAGTCCTGAAGGCGACCCTACAGCTCCTTTACAGTTTCAGATTTCAGCGCTGGATTACTCCACTTATACAGGAAGAATGGGAATCGGCCGTATTAGAAACGGCGTGTTGAAGTCAGGTAGCCCGGTTGCGGTGATGTTAGGGGATAAAAAAATAGGCCAAGGGCGTATTAACGAGGTATTTTCTTACAAAGGGTTAGAAAAAGTCAGCGTACCTGATGCTCAGGCTGGTGATATTGTTATTATTACCGGTATTGAAGAGGTAGGCATAGGAGTAACTATTGCAGACATTGAAAAACCCGTAGGACTTCCTGTTATTCCGGTCGATGAACCGACGTTAAATATGGATTTTATGGTGAATACTTCGCCCCTTGCAGGTAAGGAGGGTAAGTTTGTTACCAGCCGACAGATTAGAGAGCGATTAACTAAAGAGCTATTGGTAAATGTTGCACTAAGAGTTGAAGATACTGATGATGCCGACGTATTCCGTGTGTCTGGTAGGGGAGAGTTACACCTTACTATTTTGTTGGAAAACATGCGACGCGAAGGGTATGAAATTGCTGTTGGTAAACCGCGAGTGGTCTACAAAGAGATTGATGGCGTGAAGTGTGAACCTTACGAAAATCTCACTGTGGATGTCGAGGATGAAACTCAGGGGAATGTGATGGAGGAGCTTGGCCGAAGAAAAGGTGAGCTGACTAATATGGAATCAGATGGTCTTGGCAGAACCCGTCTTGAATATAAAATTCCCGCAAGAGGACTTATTGGCTTTCAGGGCGAATTTTTAACGATGACCAAAGGCACTGGACTGATGTCGCATGTGTTTGAAGAATACGCAGCGGCAAAATCAGAAATGCCTGGACGACGCAATGGCGTATTGATTTCCTCAGAAAAAGGGGAGGCTGTCGCTTATGCCTTATGGAAGCTTCAAGAACGAGGTCGTATGTTTGTGTCTCACGGTGACAAGCTCTATGAGGGCATGGTTATTGGTATACACAGCAGGGATAACGATCTAATTGTGAATCCTATTAAAGGAAAGCAATTAACTAACGTACGATCCTCTGGAACGGATGAGGCGGTGCGATTAGTGCCACCTATTTTAATGACACTGGAATATGCGGTTGAATTTATAGACGACGATGAGCTGGTAGAAATTACTCCCAAATCACTCCGTATTAGAAAAAGATTTTTAGTAGAGCATGAAAGAAAGCGTGCCGCAAAAATCTAAAAACAATGTGTGTGCAGCAAGCTAGGCAATCATGTATTATTTTATTCATGCATAAGAGTGCTTCATGATGAAGAATAAAAAAATAGCAATTATTGGTTTGGGTTATGTTGGTCTCCCTTTAGCTGTAGAGTTTGGCAAAAAAAGGGAAGTAGTTGGTTTCGATATTGATAAGAAAAGAGTGCAAGACCTTAAGAGCGGAATCGACCACACGAAAGAGGTATCTCCTGATGATTTAAATAATTCCAAGAACATCTTATTCACTCATGAAATAAGCGATATCTCAGATTGCACAATTTTTATTGTGACGGTTCCCACCCCGGTACATATTAATAAAGGCCCCAATCTATTCCCTCTTATTAGCGCTAGTGAGATGATAGGCGGTGTATTGAAGGTAGGCGATTTAGTGGTATATGAGTCGACTGTGTATCCCGGTGCCACAGAAGAGGTGTGTGTTCCTGTATTAGAAAAAACATCCGGTCTTATTTTTAACCAAGATTTTTATTGTGGCTATTCGCCTGAGCGAATTAATCCAGGAGATAAGGCAAGGCACGTTACGACCATTATGAAAGTGACCTCAGGATCAACCCAAGAAGCGGCTAAAGAGGTAGATAACTTATACAAAGAGATTATTACCGCAGGGACCCATCAAGCCGAGTCCATTAAGGTGGCAGAAGCCTCTAAGGTAATTGAGAATACTCAAAGAGACCTGAATATCGCACTGATTAACGAGCTATCGATTATCTTTGATAAATTAGGGATTGATACGGAATCTGTACTCAATGCCGCGGGTACTAAATGGAATTTCCTCCCCTTTAGACCAGGGTTAGTTGGCGGCCACTGCATAGGCGTTGATCCTTATTACTTAATCCATAAATCCAAAGAAGTTGGTTATACACCGGAACTCATTCTGTCGGGCAGAAAAATTAACGAACATATGGGGCAGCACTTAACTGACCGTGTTTCGCAATTAATGGTGAAAAAAAACATCACCATCAGTGGTGCGCGCATCTTAATTATGGGCTTTACGTTTAAAGAAAACTGTCCAGATATTCGCAATACTCGAGTCATTGATGTGTATAACAACTTTAGGAAGCTTGGCTGTGAGGTGGATGTTTTTGACCCATGGGTCGATAAAGCTGAGGTCAGGCGAGAGTATCAAATTGATATGATTAATGCACCTGAAAACAATGGTTATGACGCCATACTAATCGCGGTTGCCCATAATGAATTTAAACAATATACCCTGAAAAAATTCAGGGATTTTGCTAAACCCACTTACGTTTTATTCGATGCTAAGTATTTGCTTGATAAAGAAAATGTTGATGGAAGACTATAATATAAATCAATAACTTATTTAGTTTTCTTGAGAAACTACATAATCTTCATAATTACCTGAATAGTCCATAATCTCATCCTTTTTCACCTCAAAAACACGGGTGGCAATGGAGCTCACAAACTCCCTGTCATGTGTCACAAAAAAGACGGTCCCTTTGTATTTTTCCAGCGCGGTATTTAAGGATTCAATTGACTCCATATCCATATGGTTGGTTGGCTCATCCAGTAATAAAATATTAGGTTGTTCAAGCATCAGTTTCCCAAAAAGCATGCGTCCTTGCTCTCCCCCGGAAAGCACCGAAACCTTTTTCTTAAAATCTTCTCCGGAAAAAAGTAACCTGCCTAGCATGCTTCGAATCACTTGGTCATCATCTTCTGGCTTTGCATACTGCGTCATCCAATCAAAGACCGTTACATCTTTTTCAAAGTCCTCTGTATGATCTTGTGCAAAATAACCTATCTTGGCTTTTTCTGCCCATTTAATTTCGCCGGTATTGGGTGTGAGCATGTTGCCAATAATTTTTAGCAGTGTCGTCTTACCGATACCATTTTCACCAATGATCGCCACTTTTTCTCCAGCTTCAACCATAAAGTTGACGTTGTTAAATAATGGCTCATCAAAAGCATGCGCCATTTTATTAACAATAAGTGCTTGCCGATAAAGCTTGTCTTTTTCGTTATACTCAAAACGGATAAAAGGGTATTGCCTGCTAGAAGGCTTCATGTCTTCTACCTTAATCTTATCAATTTGTTTGGCTCTGGAAGTTGCTTGCTTGGCTTTAGATGCATTCGCAGAAAAGCGTCTCACAAAATCCTGTAATTCAGCTATTTGCGCTTTAGCCTTTTCATTCACCTTAAGCTGTTGGGCTTTAGCCATAGTGCTTGCCGCCATATACTCATCATAATTACCTGGATAAACGGTTAATTTGCCGTAATCCATATCTGCCATATGCGTACATACTTGATTGAGAAAATGCCTATCATGCGAAATGATAATCATGGTGGATTTTCTCGCATTAAGTATGTTTTCTAACCAACGAATGGTATTAATGTCTAAGTTATTGGTGGGTTCATCTAACAGAAGAATCTCAGGGTCCGCAAAGAGCGCTTGCGCTAATAGGACTCTAAGCTTCCACCCAGGAGCCACCGAACTCATTAAGCCATCATGCTGCTCAAATGGTATTCCAACACCTGCTAGCAATTCACCCGCACGTGATTCTGCCGTATACCCATCAAATTCTGCATACACACCCTCTAATTCTGCAGCTCGCATGTAATCATCATCGGTTGCTTCAGGGTTAGCGTATAACCTATTTTTCTCTTCATTAGCCGCCCACATCTCCTCATGACCCATCATAACTACATCCAGCACACGTGAGTCCTCATAAGCAAACTGATCCTGCCTTAGCCAAGCCATTCTTTCTCCGCTCTCCAGACTCATATTGCCTGCAGTAGCCTCAAGTTCGCCGGCAAGTATCTTCATAAAAGTCGATTTCCCGCAACCATTCGCACCAATTAATCCATAGCGATTACCATCACCAAATTTAACCGAGACATTTTCAAATAGCGGTTTAGCCCCAAATTGCATCGCAATGCCACTAGTAACAAGCATTCATTTATTCCTTCATTATTTAAATTGATTATATTGTACGACCTGATCAACAGGTAGCTGTCCTGATCGAGGGCGAGGGTCTTGGAGGGCCTTACCAATAGCAACAAACATCACTGGGATATGATCGCTGGGAAAATTGAGCAGTTTTGCTACTGCATCAAAATTAAATCCGTCCATAGGGCAGCTATCATACCCTAAATCCTTGGCAGTTAACATGAGATTCATGGCAGCCATACCGCAGGATCGCATGACTTCATCTCGTTGAATTTCAGGTTTAGATTTGTAATATTCGTTGATAGCCGGCATCATAAACTCCTGCACCTCTGCCGGAGCATTTTTCCAGTAACGTTCAGGTGATTTATTCCAAGCCATGGTATCACCAGCAAGAACAATAAGAAGCGATGCGTCTGTTACCTGAGATTGATCCCAGCTTTTTTCTCGTATTTGTTGGCGCAACTGTTGGTTGTTCACAATGATAAAGCGCCAGTGTTGGATATTAAAAGCAGATGGTGATAATACGGCTAGCTCTAATAACGTTTTTATTTCACCTTCGCTGATGACGTGATCCGGGTCAAATACTTTTATCGAGCGCCGATTTATAATGGCTTCTTGAAGATTCATTGCTGTCCTTATTTGTTGTAGGTAATATTTTTAACAGTGAATGTAACAGTGGCTTTCGGTTTTATCAACGTGACTTCATCACCCAGGTTGCTACCCATGACAGATTTTGCAAGCGGTGATACGTAGCTTATTTTATGAAGAGCGAGATCTGCTTCATCTTCACCCACTATCTCGTACCTCTCAATTTCCCCTTCATCGTTCTCAAGTTCAATCAATGCACCAAACACCACTTTTTTTTGTAGATGCTCATCTGGTTTAATCATAATGGCAGATTTTACGCGAGAGGCGTAATACCGAATATCTCTTTCAATACGCATTTTTTTTTGTTTTGACATAGAGTCATCCAAATCCATTAGCGTATGTCGCTCAGCATCTAAAGTATCTAAGATTGCCTTTATTTGTTTCATCCCATTAGGAGTAACGTAGTTAATCTCTATGCTAATAGGGCGCTCGGGTATATCAATACCTGCGTGTTCTAAATCATTTTCTTTTACAAAAGCTCTACTCATATTTTTTACTTTTAAAACATATATTTAAACAAATATATTAATGTATATTATTAGACTATTTAACACCCATTTGTAACAAATGAATACCCCTTAAAATTCTTTTACTGTATTGTTTACACATGCACCATACAGTCAAAAATACCATAGTTTTTTTATTTTTCATACTCATGAGTGTCGCTGGTTATTCAGATCAAACAACTCATAACGCCAATGAAGATACTCGGCATTACACTCAAAAAGTTTTTCGTAGTCAGGCTGAGTTAGTCATTCAGAAAAGTATAAAAGGTGATTGTATTGCCAGTCATCATAGTGACTTTAATGCAACGGATCTGTCCTTAAAGCTTTACAGCTCCGTTGATGATTGCCTTAAAGCTGGAGGAAGAGCTAATAAATAGGGTGTGTTAGTTCTCCATGATCATCTTAAGCAGCTGTTTAAATCTTCTTTCTGAAAGGCTTCGATTGGTTATGTACTGGACATGCTCCTCTTTCGTAGCTTCTTTGCTAATCTCAATCCCCCACAAACCTCCAATCTCATTAGGTAGCATAGAGTACCTAATATCAACAATGCGGCTAGGATTGTCTGGCTGCAATGCCAAGAAATCATCGCTAAACCAAGCAAATCGGTGTATGTCTTTATGCTGCTGCGAATTTTTATCTATCCAAGATAAGTCATGATTAAGATCTAGTTTCTTTATTTTTTCTCCCGTGAATATTTTTTTAGTGGGCAAAATACGCACTCCGTCGGTATAAAAGTATCCGCCTGATTCGTAGACAATTTTCCAAATTAATAAGTTGGCAAAGGTTGGTTTAGCCACTATGCGCGAGACTGGATGTCCTCTTGCGTCCGCAAGGTCTTTCCCCGCTTGTAAGGCGACTTGGTTTAAATATACCCCTAGCAGAAGATAGCATAGCGCCCAAACTAAACCACATCGGCCTAGCACCCGTTTTTTTAGATAGACGCTTAATCCGACAAAAATGATGATTGGGAACGTGAATAAGGGATCAATGATGGAAATATTATTCCATGCAACGCGCTCGAAACTGAATGGCCAGAAAAGTAAGGTTCCATAGCTGGTACACGCATCTAATAAACTATGTGTTCCATAACCGATGGTGGTGTAAATCCAAGTTTCGTGAAAAGTGATGGCGCTAAATCTTTTTATGACCCAGAAAAAAATTGAGGCACAAAGAAGACCGCCTATAGGAATAAAAATCAGCGAATGCGTGAATTGCCTATGAAATTCTAAAAAAAGGAGAGGGTCGGTTTGTGAGCGAATAAAAATATCTAGGTCTGGAGCCATACCGGATAAAAAGCCGACGATCGCCAACAAGCCCAGCGAATGGTTATTTCTTTGGATGGTTTGTACTGCTGTTGAACCAATAATGCCTTGACTGATAGGATCCATTAACTATTGCTTTCTAGAGCCTTTTTAGCCCTTATAAAAGCCATTTGAAACTCATTATAATTTCGTGTTACCGGAAATTGAGGGAACTCTTGGATAACCTTTTCTGGCGGACAAAATAATAT
>DGAZ01000022.1:12949-13391 GCA_002384685.1 Methylophilales bacterium UBA4017
TGCCTGCATCATCAGTAATGAGTTTGTGGCAAAACAGGGTGGGGTAGTCGAGCTTTTTCATTAAAGGCTGCGCGAACTCATAAAAGGTATCCGACAAAATAATGACCTGAAACTCAGACTTTAACCATTGAAGAAAATCACATGCTCCATCTAGAGGAGAAAGCGCCTCAATGACGTCTTGGATATCTTGTAATTTGAGGTTATGTTTTTTAAGAATGGCTAAACGACCCATCATCAGTTGATCATAATCAGGGATATCTCGCGTCGTTAGCTTGAGCTCTTCAATCCCCGTTTTTTCTGCAAATTTAATCCATATTTCAGGGAGAAGGACACCCTCCAAGTCTAAGCAAGCTAACATTTCTCTGTTTCCTTTTATTGTTGTGTTATTTAATGAGGTTTATGGGCGGATTATTAAATCGCTACCCACACAAAAAATCAATAC
>DGAZ01000032.1:0-11177 GCA_002384685.1 Methylophilales bacterium UBA4017
ACCCAGTGCCATGGACCAACTGCTAAGGGTCAGGTTGGACCTGGATTAGTAGGACCAACTTTTCGCTACCCTAAAGATATCACCAACAAAGGTATGTTTGAGACTGTTTGGTACGGTACTAACGGCGGTATGGGGGGTAAAGGTTTTGGTGTAATGTCGCCTACAGATGGCATGACTGTAGATGAATTATTACAAACCATTGCCTGGATCAGGACTAATGGTAGTCAAGGTGTAACAGGAAACGAAGGCCTATAATTTAGTTACAAACCAGTAATACATTCTAAAAACGACTGAGGTATAATTGCCCCAGTCTTTTTTTTTGCTCTCTCAATTATTTTAAGATCCATACTATGACAGAAAATTTACATAAGGTAGTGATTGTTGGGGGTGGTGCCGGAGGACTAGAATTAGCTACCAAGCTGGGAGACTCCCTAGGCAAAAAGCAGAAAGCTCATATCACGTTAGTGGACGGAAAAAAAACCCACGTATGGAAGCCTTTACTGCATGAAATTGCTGCAGGAAGCCTTAATCCAGACAAAGATGAATTGGATTATTTGGCCCAGGCCCATTGGCACCATTTCAATTTTCGTCTTGGTAAGATGAGCGGGATTGATAGAAGTAAAAAAGAAGTCTCACTAGAACCCTTTTACGACGATGACGGGACAGAGCTAATACCAAGCAGGAAATTTTTATACGATACGTTAGTCATCGCTGTTGGAAGCACGACCAATGACTTTGGCATCAAGGGCGTCAAAGAGCATGCTATTGCACTGGACACTTTAGAGCAAGCTGAACGGTTTCATCAAAAGCTACACAACGCCATTCTGCGAGCGCAAACACAGTCAACAGAAATACATCCTGGCCAATTAGAGGTGGTCATTGTTGGCGCTGGAGCAACTGGGGTAGAGTTGGCAGCTGAACTTCATAAGGCAACTCGAGAATTAACGGCTTATGGCTTAGATAATATTAATCCCGATCGTGATATTAATATTTCCCTGATTGAGGCAAGTGAACGATTATTGCCTGCATTACCAAAAAGAATGAGTCAGTCAGTCGAGGTTGAGCTGAAAAAACTCAATGTAAATTTACATATGGGCGAGCGAGTAACAGAGGTTACAGAAAATGGCATTAGAACCCATAAAGATCGATACATTAATTCAGCGTTAGTGGTCTGGGCTGCGGGGATTAGAGCACCGAGTTTTCTGAAAAATCTTGGACTCGTAACCAACAATATTAACCAGATAGAGGTCTTATCAACTCTACAAGCAAAAAATGACCCAGCCATTTTTGCTTTTGGTGACTGCGCTGCTTGCCCTGAGAAACCAGGATCAATAAGTATGGTCCCACCAAGAGCTCAGTCCGCTCATCAACAAGCATCACTCTTAGTAAAAAGTATTAAGAAGGTTGTTGCTGGTAAAAGCAATACTTTGCCTCAGTACCGCTATAAAGATTACGGCTCCCTAGTTAATCTTGGCAGTTACTCAACTGTAGGTAATCTCATGGGATCTTTGATGGGTGGGAGTATGTTTATCGAAGGATTAATTGCTCGCTTAATGTATCTAATGCTGTACCAAATGCATCTATTGGCGTTACATGGACCTACAATGGTCACACTCCGATTGGCAGCTAAGTTTATTACTCGAAGGACCGAAGCCCACGTCAAGTTACATTAATTGTTTGGCTGTGCATAATATTGACTAGCAACAACCATAGAGAGCAATACAAACAATCCAAAAATAAATACAATGCCGTTGATAGGAAGATTCAATCCAACCATTAGTGTGTAGGTACCACTAAGAAATAATATCCCTAAATTTTCACTAAAATTTTGCGCTGCAATGGAATGCCCGGCACCGATAAGTAGGTGCCCTCGGTATTGCAATAGTGCATTTAAAGGAACAATCAAAATTCCACTAAAAACGCCGATGAAAAACAGGACTAAGGCAGCCATCTCCCAGCTAGTAATAAATACCATAGAGCAGACAAGCACCCCCATTAAAATACCCATAGGAAGAATTTTAACTGAATCCTCCATTCTCACGTACCGTGAAGAAATAATAGAGCCAACTGCGACACCTAAAGCGACAACTGCTGTGAGTTTAGTGGCTTGATCTAACCCGTAATTTAAAGCAAACGCCGCCCAAGCAATCACTACTAAACGAAGAGTTGCCCCTGCTCCCCAGAAGAGAGTAGTAACAGCAAGTGATAGTTGACCTAAGGGATCATTCCATAATTTTGAGTAGGAGCGGAAGAAATCCTGAATAAGAAACCATGGATTTTTCTTTTTAGGTTTATGGTTAATTGGCAGTATGGGAATATAACGATTAAATACAGCCGCCAATAAATACAGAGCACTGATGATCAAAATTGCATAACTGAGATCCATATTTTTACTAGCTAATTCACCTCCAATTACCGCACCAAAAATAATGGCTGCAACAGTAAGGCCTTCCACCCAACCATTGGCAGGCACGAGCGATTCCTTCGGAAGCAGTTCGGTGAGGATGCCGTATTTAGCAGGTGAATAAGCAGCAGCACCTACGCCTACTATGGCATAAGCGTACAAAGGCTCAAGACCAAAAAACATAGCGAGGCATCCAATAAACTTAATGCTGTTTGCAATAAACATTACTTGCCCCTTAGGTTTGGCATCAGCAAAAGCCCCTACAAAAGGTGCAAGAATGACATAGGCAATTACAAAAAATTGTAGCAATAAAGGTTCGTGCCAATTGGGAGAGCCTGTACTAGCAATTAGTGCTATAGCAGCAAATAGCAAGGCATTATCAGCCAAAGCTGATAAAAATTGAGCCGTGAGGAATGGATAAAAACCCCTGCTATTAATCGGTTTAGAGCGTCTCTGCAGCATAGTCTGCCAACCTTGATCGTTCTCCACGCATCAGCGTGACATGGCCATTATGACCCCAGCCTTTAAATCGATCGACAACATAAGTTAAACCAGAGCTTCCCTCAGTCAAGTAAGGTGTATCGATTTGTGCGATATTTCCTAAGCAAACCACCTTGGTCCCTGGCCCCGCTCGGGTAATAAGTGTTTTCATTTGTTTGGGCGTTAAATTTTGCGCCTCATCAATAATGAGAAATTTTTTGAGAAATGTTCGGCCACGCATAAAGTTTAATGATTTAATTTTAATGCGTGACTTAATGAGATCCTGCGTCGCAGCCCTTCCCCAGGCACCAGCATCGTCATCCGACTTATTAAGGACATCAAGATTATCTTCTAAGGCACCCATCCATGGCGTCATTTTCTCTTCTTCTGTACCAGGAAGGAAGCCAATATCTTCACCCACGGAAATGGTTGCGCGGGTCATAATAATCTCGCTATAAATCTTCTTGTCGAGGACCTGCTCAAGTGCAGCAGCCAAAGTAAGTAAGGTCTTCCCAGTTCCCGCCTGGCCTAACAATGTGACAAAGTCTACATCCGGATCAAGCAGTAGATTAAGGGCAAAGTTCTGTTCTTTGTTTCTTGAATTAATACCCCAAACATTAAACTTGGCCAGAGAGAAATCATGCACAACCTGAAGCGTAGCACTTTTGCCCTCTACGTTTTTAACAATTGCGTGAAAAGGCTGGTCATAGTCATAATAAATGAATTCATTAATGAGAAAATTACCGCATAAGGGGCCGGTGAGCTTGTAAAACATTCGACCCTGTTCTTGCCAAGACTCCATTGCTTTACTATGATTTTCCCAAAAGTCTTCAGGCAGCTCAGTGCACCCTGAATATAATAATTCAGTATCACCCATCACCTTATCGTTGAAGTAATCCTGAACAATAATGCCAAGAGCACGCCCTTTAATCCTAATATTAATGTCCTTAGAAACTAAAATTACTTCTCGTTCAAGGTGCTTCTTTTTTAAATTTAGCACGATATTTAAAATTTGATTGTCTGCAATACTGCCTGCAAGCATAGGCAGTTTAAATTCAACTGGATCAGTTTGAAGGAATAAGCTTCCAGATACGTGAGGGTTCGTCGTTGAGCTTAAGGGACAGCCCTTATGAGGATCTACCATAGTATCCCCCATAATTTCTTCTAGGTAGCGACTTGTTTGCCGAGCATTTCTGGCAACCTCGGAGACCCCTTTCTTATTATTGTCTAATTCTTCTAGGGTAATCATAGGGAGATAAATATCATGTTCTTCAAACCGAAACAGGCATGACGGGTCATGAAGGAGAACATTAGTGTCGAGCACAAAAAACTTTGTGGTGTGATTTTTTGCCATATATTTTATATTGTGATGAAGTTAATTTTTTAGAAGCTCAAGTATTTCTTGAATATGGCCAACAACTTTTACACCCCGCCACTCATGAATTAATTTACCAGCAGGATCAATAAGAAATGTACTTCTTTCTATTCCTCTAACCTGTTTTCCATACATATTTTTCATTTTTATGACACCAAACAAATTGCATGCTATTTCATCCGGATCACTAAGCAACTGAAACGGGAAGTTATATTTAGCTTTAAAGCTCTCGTGAGATTTAACCGAGTCTCTAGACACCCCAAAAATCTCTGTATTCAGTTTTTGAAAATCGGCGAAGTTTTCAGTAAAGTCGATACCTTCGTTAGTGCATCCGGGAGTTGCATCTTTGGGGTAGAAATAAATAACAAGCATCTTACCTGCATAGTCACTCAAGGAAAAAGTTGCATCGCCTGTCGCTTGCAGTGAAAATTCCGGTACTTGTTTATTTAAGGTTACTTGACTCATTTTATATGTATTGTTCCTGCCTATTTAATCTTACTTAATTATACCTATATTTCTCAGAGCTTATTACACTATCCCATCCATATACTGGACATCCACCGAGTCTCCAGGTTCAATAGTTCCCTGCTCAGCCTCAAGAATAATAAAGCAATTCGCCTCACTCATTGAGCTTAAAATCCCCGAGCCTTGACTTCGGGTGGGGGTAACAACCAAGTCATGATCTTGCTGAGTTAACACGCCCCGCTGGAACTCCATTCGCCCCGGCCTTTTAAAAATAGCTGTATGACATTTTGCCTTAAATTTTGGTGGTGGCATGTAACCTACTTGCCCCATTAATAATCGAATAGCGGGTTTAACCATTTGATAAAAAGTTACCATCGCCGACACGGGATTCCCTGGTAGGCCAAAATAATGCGCCCCTTTTATTGTTCCGTAAGCCAAAGGCCGACCAGGTTTAATTGCTAGTTTCCAAAAAAGTATTTCGCCTATTTCAGCAAGTACCTCTTTCATAAAGTCTGCCTTGCCAACTGACACCCCTCCCGAGGTAATAATGAGGTCAGCTTTTTGTGAGGCAAGCAATAAAGTATCTTTAATCATGATCTTGTTATCGGGAACATTATGAAGATCTATTGTTTCTATACAAGGCGCTTGCAGCATAGCTCCAATAGTATAGTGGTTGCTGTCATAGACCTGACCCTGCTCCAGTATATTGCCTACACCGATTACTTCATCGCCGGTTGAGAAGTATGCAACCCTTAGCTTTTTAAAAACCTCAACCTTGCCAATTCCCAATGAGGCTAAAAGTCCAATTTCAGCTGGACGAATAAATTGCCCTGACTTTAATATCACTTGCCCCTTAGCAATATCTTCCCCAATTCTTCTGATATTTGCATCAATTTTGGGCAATAGTTTAATGCGAATAGAGTTACCATCAATACTTATCAATTCAATTGGTACAACAGCGCTTGCCCCTTGGGGTATTTTTCCGCCCGTCATGATCTCTAATGCTTCGCCGGGCTTTATTTGGAAGTCTTCTAAAGATCCAGCTAAAGCAGAACCAATGATCTTAAAGGTTAGGTCGCCATTCTTACTAAAACAAATGGCATAGCCATCCATCGCAGAGTTATGATAATTCGGTACATCGGAAGATGATTGAATATCCTTTGCAATGATTCGGCCTAAAGCACCCTCAATAGGAAGCCTTTCTTTTTGCTTTAGCGGGGTTAAGAACTGCGCAATCCACTTTTGAGCGCTATAGAAATCCATAGCATTTGGGTCATACTCACTCAAACACCCAGGATCGTTTGCAAGTTCAGCAAGAGTAATGTCTTTTGTCATGCATTCTTCAATGTAGTGATAATAAAATGTGTTATCGCCTGTGTGTCATTTATATTGATAATCGGTATGGGGGCACTAAAAGACCCGTCGGTTATCACAGCAATAATATTAGGATCTTTTAAGAATAGCTTATCATCGGAGTGGTCTTTTCGTAAAACTTCAATCTTTTTATAATGTGACTGCCTTAATCCTTCAACTAGAATAACATCAACGTCCTTATCCATCCGCTGAATTGATGATTCAAAAGAATGTGGGTTTTCTGCATACTCGGTAATTAAGGCAGACCTTTTGTCATTCAGAACCAGAGTTTGATAGGCGCCTGCTTTTCTAAGGCGATAACTATCTTTTCCGGGATAATCTATTTCAAAGCTATGGTGACCATGCTTTACTACCGAAACCCTTATATTTTCTTTAATTAACGCGGGTATTATTTTTTCAATTAAGGTAGTTTTTCCTGCCCCACTAGAAGCTGCCGTTACCCCAAGAATAAATGGTTTATTAAGCTTCATTTTGATATTTTGCCAATTCTTCTTGATCGTTTATGTTAGCAAATGCAATGCCATCATTAAAGGTAATTTTCTGATAATGATTGGATTCAACCCAGCTCATCAGTTTGTAATTTTTAGCCTTAATAAATCGATTAATACTTTCCCTAGTGGATCGATGACATAACATAAAAGTTGGCTCTGGTCGTCCGTCGACCAGGGGTATAAAAATTTTAATGCTACTCCCTTTAATATTAGAAGAAAGCATGTCTACTAAATTGTCTGGTAAATTTGGGCAGTCATTAGGACAAAATTGTACCCAATCTGTCTGCACTTTTTCTAGACTGGAATAAATGCCTGCTAGTGGACCTATTTTTTCTTGTATTTGATCAGAAAATTGGAGGTCTAGCGCGTAGCCTCTTATTGGCTCGTTAGTATTTATCCAAACCTTATTCACTTGTGGGCTTATTCTCTCAAATACATGATCAATAAGCTTCTTTTGATTTAATTGCACTAGCGACTTATTTGTACCCATACGACTAGATAAGCCTCCCGCTAAAATAACCGCCTCAACATTTAATCTTAACTTAGCCACCTGTGTGCGACATAAACCTTACTATCGCAGGTTTACTTTGATTGAGGTTAAACTCATGCGAAAGGGGTTTAATTTTCATACTGTTAATTATGGCATCTTTTATTGGTTGGTCATCATGCAGGTGGTTTCTTAATAAAGGCATCAACTCTATTTTTTCCTCTTGCCCTAAGCATAAAAAAAGCTCCCCCTTGCAGCTTATCCTGACTCGGTTACAATCCTCGCAAAAATTATGACTATGCGGTGATATTAAGCCTACCCTAGTATTGCTTCCCTCTACTTGCCAGTATTTTGCAGGCCCACCTGTCGACAGTGAAATACTCTTTACACTGTACTTATCTTTTATTTTTTCTAAAACATCGTTGTTGCTGACTGCTGTTACTTTTCTCTCGAAGTCTGTTGAGCCTAAAGGCATCTCCTCAATAAAGGAAATATCAAGACCATGCTTTATGGCATAATCAATGAGTTCAAAGAGTTCGTGGTCGTTGATGCCTTTCATAAGAACAGTGTTGAGTTTAATCTTTTCAAATCCTACTTCAACAGCATGCTCAATTCCTTTGAGAACATCTTCCAAGACCCCCGTCCTTGTCATTTTTTTGAATGTTAACGGATCAAGACTATCAAGACTAATATTAATTCTTTTAACACCTGACGATTTAAGCATCAACGCCTTTTTCTTTAATTGACTCGCATTAGTTGTTAATGTTAGCTCTTTTAACCCCTTATTTTTTGAAAGACTGGAAAAAAGGGAGTCAATATTCTTGCGCACTAGTGGCTCACCCCCTGTAATCCTAATTTTCTCAACACCAAGACTGATAAAAATTGAAGCTATACGATCAATCTCTTCCAAAGATAATAATTGGGTTTTAGGAAGAAATTCCATTTTTTCCGCCATGCAATAAATGCATCTAAAATCACATCGATCCGTAACTGAGATACGAATATAATTTATCGTGCGGTTGAACTGATCAGTAAGTTGGCTTGTCATAATAGGTAAGCAATATTAAGCGGATTTTAAATTGTAACAACTATGTTACACCTTATAAAGTTTAAGTATAATAATGAGCATACTTTAATCATAATATTTATTAAAATGAATTTATCAGAATCACAGCGAGTTACTATCGAAGAGCATGTTGAGACTTTCTTAAAGAAACCGGGTGCTTTATTACCATTAATGCATGCTATACAAGACAGTCTAGGCTATATCCCGGAAGATTCTTATCCGATTATTTCTGCTGCTTTCAATTTATCGATTGCAGAAATTCATGGATTCGTTACTTTTTACCATCATTTTAGAACCAGTCCTTCAGGAAAAAATATTTTACAGGTTTGCCGTGCTGAATCATGCCAGTCCATGGGATCTGATGGGATTGAGAGTTACTGCAAAAAAGTTCTGGGAATAGATTATCATGAGACCTCTAAAGATGGTGCAATCACTCTTGAGCCGGTTTATTGTTTAGGTAATTGCGCTTGTTCTCCCTCAGTAATGATGAATGATAAGGTTATTGGGCGTATTACCCCTGAAAAAATCGACAATATAATTAAGGCGGCAAAATAAATAATGGCCTATAAAATTTACATACCTATTGATTCTACTGCTCTATCGTTAGGGGCTAATGACGTATTTGAGGCCATATCAGCTGAAGCACAAAAAAGACAAATTAATCTAAATATTGTTCGTAATGGCTCTCGAGGACTATTCTGGCTGGAACCTCTAGTCGAAGTGGAAACAGAGAAAGGTAGAGTAGCATTTGGCCCGGTATCCACTAATGACGTAGAAAAATTGTTTGACAATGAATTTTTCTTGGGCAGAGAAGGCGAGTTATTTTTAGGACTTACTGATGAGCTGAGCTGGCTTAAAAATCAAGAGAGACTTACTTTTGCCCGAGTTGGAATTACTGATCCGCTTGATATAGCTGATTATGAAAAACATAGTGGGTTTAAGGGTCTAAAAAATGCCATTAAGCTTGAGCCCCAACTTATTGTTAAGGAAGTCGCGGATTCAGGCCTTAGGGGAAGGGGCGGAGCAGCATTTCCAACAGGCATAAAATGGCAGACGGTTTTGGATACACCGTCAAAAACAAAGTACATAGTCTGTAATGCCGACGAAGGTGATTCGGGAACCTTCTCGGATCGGATGATTATGGAAGATGACCCCTTTGTTCTTATAGAAGGAATGATCATTGCTGGTATGGCGGTGGGTGCTGAATATGGATATATTTACTTACGATCAGAATACCCTGATGCGCAACATGTTCTTAATAAAGCCATCAAAATTGCAAAAGAAAAAGGCTATTTAGGATCCAATATACTTGGCTCTGGCTACAACTTTGACCTTGAGGTTACAAGAGCAGCAGGAGCATATATTTGTGGCGAAGAAACTTCCTTGCTGGAGAGCTTGGAAGGAAAAAGAGGTATGGTGAGATATAAACCACCGCTACCAGCCATTGAAGGGTTATACGGCAAGCCGACTGTAGTAAATAATGTCATTACACTGGCAACTGTTCCCATTATTATGGATAAAGGTGCATTATTTTATGCTGATTTTGGTATGGGCCGGTCAAAAGGAACTCTGCCGATACAGCTTGCAGGAAATCTCAAACAAACAGGCTTAATTGAAAAGGCATTTGGCATATCGCTAAAAGAACTTTTGTATGATTTTGGGGGTGGTTCGTTTACCGGAAAACCTATAAAAGCAGTTCAAGTGGGCGGGCCTTTAGGCGCTTTTTTGCCAGAAGCGCAATTTGATACCCCGTTAGATTATGAAAAATTTTCAGAAATAAATGCGGTAGTCGGGCACGGCGGCATTGTTGCTTTTGATGATGCGACGGATATGGCGAAAATGGCAAGGTATTCCTTTGAGTTTTGCGCAATAGAGTCCTGTGGAAAATGTACCCCTTGCAGGATTGGTTCAACTAGGGGAATGGAGGTAATTGACAGGATTAAGGAGGGAGTTGACCAGGATAAGAATGAACAGTTACTGAGAGATCTTGGTGAAACCATGGTGAATGGCTCTTTATGTGCTATGGGAGGGATGACACCTTTTCCTGTAATCAGTGCTTTAAACTTTTTCCCAAAGGACTTTGGTCTTGAAAAAAAGGAAACATCAGCTTAAACTTAAAAAGTTTAATAAAAATCATAATTTAGAGTATTTAATATATGGATGACACAAAAGATTTCGGAACACCAAAGCAAACTAACGATAAAACGGTTAATCTGACCATAGATGGTTTTGCTATTTCTGTTCCTGAAGGGACCTCTATCATGCGAGCCGCCTCAGAGGCAGGTATCAGTGTACCTAAACTATGCGCTACTGATAGTTTAGATCCATTCGGATCATGCCGTCTTTGTCTGGTAGAAATTGATGGGAAAAGAGGTTACCCAGCATCCTGTACAACACCAGTAGCCGAAGGCATTCAAGTTAAAACCCAGACACCCAAATTAGAAGATTTACGACGGGGTGTTATGGAGCTTTATATTTCTGACCATCCATTAGATTGTTTAACATGTGCAACTAACGGTGACTGCGAGCTTCAAGATATGGCAGGCGCTGTTGGACTAAGAGATGTAAGGTATGGGTACGAAGGAAAAAATCATTTAAATTTAGCAAAAGATGAAAGTAATCCATACTTCACTTTTGATCCTTCAAAATGTATTGTCTGCTCTCGATGTGTTCGTGCATGCGAAGAAGTCCAAGGTACGTTTGCCTTAACGATCGATGGCAGAGGTTTTGAGTCCAAGGTATCTGCTGGAAACAAAGATTTTATTGACTCGGAATGCGTGTCATGTGGAGCTTGTGTGCAAGCATGCCCAACAGCAACGTTGATTGAAAACTCTATTATTGATAATGGTGTGCCTGACCGATCCGTGACAACTACATGTGCTTATTGTGGGGTTGGGTGTTCGTTTAACGCTGAAATACAGGGAGACAAAGTTGTTAGAATGACTCCAAACAAGGATGGCGGAGCCAACCATGGACATTCATGCGTGAAAGGAAGATTTGCGTGGGGGTATACAACTCACAAGGACAGGATAACT
>DGAZ01000032.1:11500-28580 GCA_002384685.1 Methylophilales bacterium UBA4017
TTGAAACAGACAATCGGAGAGTCTGCTGGAACGCAGACATTCGATTCGGTTATGAAGTCCGATGTCATTATGATTATTGGGGCAAATCCAACTGATGGGCACCCAGTTTTTGCATCACAGATGAAGCGCAGACTGAGAGCAGGGGCTAAATTAATTATTGTTGATCCTCGGGAAATTGATCTTGTTAAGAAATCGGTCCATATTAAAGCGGATTATCATTTAAAGCTTAAGCCTGGCTCGAATGTAGCAACCATCAATGCTCTGTCGCATGTGATCGTTACCGAAGGGTTAGTTGATGAGGAGTTTGTAAAAGAAAGGTGTGAGATTGAATCATTTAATATATGGAAAGAGTTTGTTGCGCTAGAAAGGAATTCACCGGAGGCATTGGAGGTCGATACTGGTATACCAGCAAATATTGTTCGTGATGCAGCCAGACTATTCGCTTCAGAACCTAACGGAGCTATTTATTATGGCCTAGGAGTAACAGAGCATAGCCAAGGATCAACTATGGTTATGGGCATTGCTAATTTAGCTATGGCTACAGGAAATGTTGGCCGAGAGGGGGTTGGAATAAACCCATTAAGAGGTCAAAATAACGTTCAGGGAGCTTGTGATATGGGATCATTCCCCCATGAGTTTCCTGGGTATAGACATGTCTCAGATACAACCACTCGGACTGCATTGGAAGATGCATGGAATGTTAAGCTTCAAGGAGAGCCGGGATTACGAATTCCCAATATGCTGGATGAAGCGATATCAGGAAAATTTAAAGCCCTTTATTGTGAAGGCGAAGATATTGCACAATCAGATCCCAATACGCAGCATGTCACTCACGCATTAGAGTCAATGGAGTGCGTTATTGTTCAAGACCTCTTCTTAAATGAAACGGCAATGTATGCGCACGTATTCTTACCAGGTTCTTCATTCTTAGAAAAAAATGGCACATTTACAAATGCAGAGAGAAGAATTTCTCCAGTAAGAAAAGTGATGCAGCCTAAGAATGGTTATGAAGACTGGGAAATCACAGTGATGCTTTCCAATGCGCTTGGCTACCCAATGAATTATAAGCATGCCAGCGAAATAATGGATGAGATTGCAAGTCTTACTCCAACATTCAAAGGGGTAAGTTTCGAAAAATTAGATGAGCTTGGAAGCATTCAGTGGCCTTGCAATGATGAAAGTCCAAACGGAACGCCGACTATGCATATTGATAAATTTGTACGAGGAAAGGGAAAGTTTTTTGTTACAGAGTATGTACCTACAACCGAAAAAGTTAATAATAAATTCCCATTAATCATGACAACAGGCCGTATTTTGTCGCACTACAACGTCGGGGCCCAAACAAGACGAACAAAAAATATTAAATGGCATGACGAAGATTTGGTGGAGATTCATCCACATGATGCAGAGGAGCGCGGCATTATTGAAAACGATTGGGTGGGCATTACGAGTAGAGCTGGAGAGACAGTATTGCGAGCAAAAATAACTGAAAGAGTTCAGCCTGGCGTGGTTTACACTACGTTCCATCATCCAGAATCAGGTGCCAACGTCATAACTACTGACAATACTGACTGGGCAACAAATTGCCCAGAGTTTAAGGTAACAGCAGTCCAGCTGATTAAAGTATCAGAGCTTTCAACATGGCAAAATCAATATAATGATTTCAGTAAAAAACAAATTAATTTTTTAAAAAAAGACGATGCCAAGGTTGATTAGGTTTGTAAGTGAGACCTGTTAGGCTCATTCAGTCTGGGCAATCAGTTTTTAAAAGCCTGGCGCTTAAAAAAGATAAAAGTTCTTCTGAGGTTTTGGAGTTACTTGCTGAAGAAACTCCTATAGCAATGGTTTACAATGGAATATCTCATGCTGTAATGATGGCAACACCAGATGACCTTGAAGATTTTGCATTAGGCTTTTCTATCGCTGAAAATATTATCGACTCGACTGAAGATGTATATGCGGTAGAAATTCATACAACTGATAACGGCATTGAGCTTAAAATAAATATATCAGCCGAAACCTTCAGCAGACTAAAAGAAAATCGAAGAAGCTTGATAGGGCGAACAGGTTGCGGGCTATGTGGAACGGAAAGTTTAAATCAGTTTAAAAAAACACAAAATTCTCTCAACTCAACTCAATCACGCGCAACATTTTCCTCTGACAATATTATTAAATCATTAAGTAAGTTTTCTAATCACCAGTTACTACAACAACAAACTGGATCAACACATGCGTCAGCATTGTGTGATAATCAAGGACAATTTTTACTAACCAGAGAGGATGTTGGACGTCATAATGCTTTAGATAAAATTATCGGCGCGAGCTTAAAAATAAAAAATAGAGACTTTAATACTCTATTTTTAATTACATCTAGCAGAGCCAGTTATGAAATGGTACAAAAGGCAGCTAAACTCAATGTGTGTTTATTAGTGGCTATATCAGCTCCAACGGCATTAGCTGTAAGGCTTGCAAACAAGCTAGGAATCACGTTAATTGGTTTTGCTAGAAATGAAAAGTACAATATTTACACACACAAAGACAGAATTAAATAGTAGAATCCGTTTATGCAAAATGACAATTTAATTAAAATGGCAAATCAAATAGGCAGTTTTTTTAAAGGCTACCCAGACCAAGAGTATGCTGCAAAAGAAATTGCATCCCATATGAAGCGATTTTGGGCGCCATCAATGCGGGAAACAATAAAAAGTATCTCGTCCGCTGGAAGCGAGACAATGCTCGATGATATTGTCAGAACGGCCATAACAAAACACCTCTAGCTCTACTTCGATAGTAAAATATAATAAAATTTATCCTTAGTTCGTTTGCCAGTCCAAATCTCCTTCCAATTTTTATATTCCGCAGGAATTTCATTGCCATTAGATAGGGATATTAGAGCCAAACGACAAATTTTCTCTTGATTCGCTGGGTTTGTTGGTTTAACTTTGGTGTAATAATGTACCAAGTCAATATGACTGGTTGATATGTTATGGGCATATAAACAACTTGAGGATTGAGAAAGAATAGGTTTGAGCTCAAGGTAGATAGTTTTATGACTTTTTCTGTTATCAATAAATGGTCCCCAAAGCATAATCAGGGTGGTCCAGATCATAGTGATCCCGATAGCCCAGTTAGTAATTGATGATCTATTCGTTATTTTATTATTTGCTGCATTTATTAACCAAAAAGCCGTAAGGAATAGTGCAGCAAGGAAATGGATAATCCGGAAATCCGCGGCTGCTTCACCAGACAGAAAAAACATTCGTTCATATATTTTGGCAGGAAAACCAGTTTGCATAGCAAACCAACCAAGCCATATCAAAAAGCTAATGAAACCAAAGACCAGTATCCCAAACCAATTTAATGCGCTTGCATAGCTTCTCTTAAGAAGGTCGATAGAGCCAACAGCCAAGAGGCAAAATGGCAAGATGAATGGCATCCAATTAATCTGATCTTCTCGGATACTAAATGAAATGATTAAAAAATAGGTAAGGATAAAAATAATAGGAAGCAAGGTTCTTTTTTGCGCAAGCAAGCTCCTATAATTTCTACAAGCAATCCAGATAGCTAAAGGAAATGCAGGCCATGTAAACCAAGATAGTCCTTGCAGGTTATACCAAAAATTAGGATCGCTATTAAAGTGTGGCTGACTAATCCATGCCAAAAATAAGTCGGCATCAGACTGATAAAACAAGAATAGCCATAAACCAATAATGCACGAAAAAATTAGGTAAGAGATGCTTAAAAAAATAAAATACCTTTTATTCATCCAAAATGTAAAGCATCCTAATAAAAAGGAAGTCAATACAACCGATAAGGTAGGTACGATCCCGATAGATAAGAAAACAATGGATAGCCCAACCCCCAAAATAACGCTGGCGCGGAAGGGCCTCCTAAAATAAAGTGAGAAAGAGTAAAGGCTTAATGAAAAGCCTGCAAGAGCTGCAACTTCAGGTGAAAGCGTATGAATATTTAAAATTAGACCTACCGAAGCAATGAAAAGTAAGCCAGCAGTCCTACCAAATCCTGTCCCATACAATTCTCTTGTTAATAGACCAAGCGAGATCATGGTAATTGATACCCACATGGCATTGGCAATTCTTGCTCCGTCATGTATTTCTAGAAATGGAGAAAAAAGTTTTGCAAAAGCAGCACCAAAGAAGGCATATAAAGGTGGGTAAAACGGAATGGAGTTACTTGCATTGCTTGGGTGAATAAATTGATTGTGCTGAAAAATTTCTAAAATTTGACTAATGCTAGCCGATTCATGAGGCCGCCAAGGCTCGTGCCCTACAAGTCCGGTAAAAATCCATATGAAGCTAAGGAAAAAAAAGAAATGCAGCTTTGTTTTTTCCCCAAGAATTTTTCTTGGAGAGGCCATATTCCCCTGCCAGTCATGATCTAAGTGAATTTTCATATGACTTTAATCATATATAAAAAAAGGCAGCTATGCTGCCTTTTTTTACTTGTTTTTTTATTACATACCGTATTTTTGTTTAAATTTCTCTACCCGTCCAGCAGTGTCTAATATTTTTTGCTTGCCTGTATAGAAAGGATGACACTTTGAACAGACCTCAATACTAAGGTCTTTTCCAATAGTTGACTGGGTTTTAAATGTGCTACCACAGCTACAAGTTACATTAACTTCTGGATAGTTTGGATGAATATCTTTTTTCATAGTGGTGCTCTTTATTGAATTAAGGCGTAATTATTAATGATTATGGGACAAAAATCAATAAATATTATTGATTTAGCCACGCCTCATGCTATCGAAGAAATCATTATTATTTTTGGTTGACTTCACTTTATCCAGGAGAAATTCCATAGCTTCAAGCTCATCCATTGGATACAGGAGCTTTCTAAGAACCCATATCTTTTGTAATACATCTGCAGGAATAAGTAATTCTTCTCTTCGAGTACTTGATTTGTTGACATTTATTGCAGGGTAAACTCTTTTTTCCGCCATTCTTCGATCCAGGTGTATCTCCATATTACCCGTACCTTTAAATTCTTCATAAATTACGTCATCCATTCTGGACCCAGTATCCACTAATGCTGTTGCAAGTATAGTCAGCGATCCGCCTTCTTCAATATTTCTTGCCGCCCCAAAAAAACGTTTAGGTTTCTGGAGTGCATTTGCATCCACACCACCTGTCAGCACCTTTCCTGATGATGGGATAACTGTATTATAGGCCCTTGCTAACCTAGTAATAGAATCTAGGAGAATCACTACATCTTTTTTGTGCTCAACTAATCTCTTTGCTTTTTCTAGGACCATTTCTGCAACCTGCACATGCCTGGTTGCTGGCTCATCAAAGGTAGACGCTAAAACTTCACCTTTAACTGACCTAGTCATTTCAGTAACTTCTTCTGGCCTCTCATCAATTAGCAATACAATCAAGGAAACGTCTGGATGGTTTGAGGTAATTGCATGGGCAATATTCTGCATCATGACGGTTTTCCCACTTTTAGGACTAGCGACTATCAAGCCCCTCTGCCCTTTTCCTACCGGAGAAATCATATCAATCACTCTGCTGGTGTAGTTTTCAACACCTTCCGTATCTCTTTCAAGCGTTAAAGGCTCTGTAGGGAATAAGGGGGTAAGGTTTTCAAATAAAATTTTATTTTTCGTATTTTCTGGAGCATCATTATTTACTTTGTCTACCTTGACTAGAGCAAAATACCGTTCGCTATCCTTGGGTGTTCTAATTTCTCCCTCAATTGTGTCACCCGTATGAAGGTTAAATCTTCTTATCTGTGAGGGAGACACATAAATATCATCGGGACCTGCAAGATAAGAGGCCTCTGCGGATCTTAAGAAACCAAAGCCATCGGACAATACTTCAAGTGTTCCGCTACCAAAAAGTACCTGACCATTTTTTGCCTGATTTTTTAATAGGGCAAAAATTAGATCTTGCTTGCGCATCCTTCCGGTATTTTCAATTTTTTCAGCGATAGCTAAATTAACTAACTCAGCAATGGGAAGATGTTTCAGATCAGATAGATGCATAGTTGTTTTCTTATATGGTGCTGTCAATAAATGCAGCTAATTGTGATTTGGATAATGCCCCTACCTTAGTAGCTTCTATATTTCCGTCCTTAAATATCATTAAGGTGGGTATACCTCGAACGCCATACTTTGCTGGGGTTTGAGGATTGTCGTCAATATTATGCTTAGCTATTATTAGCTTTCCCTCATACTCTGCAACCAAGGACTCTAGTATAGGTGCAATCATTTTGCAGGGCCCACACCACTCAGCCCAGTAGTCAACTAAGACGGGGATATTAGATTCTAAAACTATTTTTTGAAATGTGTCATCTGTTAGATGAATAATGGAGTTGCTCATAGATTAAATTGAATTTTGTTCTTAATGTTGATTTAAATTAGGAATTTATTACATGGAACTAAGCAAACTATAAAACATAATTTTGAAACAAGCAATATGTTTTTTATTTTGCTATTTCAAATAAAGGTATAACTTTCTTCACCCCTCTTGATGATTTTGCAATTTTAATAGCGCTTGCTGCTTCCTCTTCGCTAAGTATTCCCATCAAATAAACGGTTTGCCTTTCAGTAAAAACTTTTACATGCAAAGGGAATAATTTTGTTTCATTTTCCTGGATAAATAGCCTGGATTTAATATTAGCTGTGATTAATGTATCATTTGCTTCCGATTTGAGGCTACTATCCTCAGGATGGACTAAAAGAAAATTTTTGACGTCCTTAACACTTTCTATTTCCTGTATTTTGTTTGCGACTAAATCTTTGATTTCTTGCGACCTAACCTCACCGGTTATAACTACCATTTGGTTGTAACTAACGAAGCTTACATTAGAGCCTGCATAAATATCTTGCGTCTCTAGTATGGCTTTAATTTCAATTTTTTGGTCAATGAATTGGGTTTCTACAGTACGCCTGTCAGAATAAGAAGTGGGGGCGCTTACAACAGCAACGGGTGCACATGCGACCAAATGAAGAGCAATTAAGCTAAATAGTATATAAAACTTGTATGATTTGACCATACAATGATTATATATTGAAATTAATTTTTTGAGAATTTATTTACTTTGAAGCCAGGCTTGTATCTTATAGCAACACCTATTGGTAATCGAGATGATATTTCGATAAGGGCGTTAGACACACTAAAAAATGTTGACTTCATTGCCTGTGAGGACACAAGGCATTCATCGCAGTTGCTATCATTTTTTAATATTAAAAAGAAATTATTAGCCTTGCATCAGCATAACGAAGCAGACAAGGCGGGATATATTTCAAATTTGATTCATCAAGGCAACGCTGTAGCTTATATATCTGATGCAGGGACCCCCGCCATTAGCGACCCGGGCGCAGTATTGGTTCGGCATATGTATGATCATCAAATAGATGTAGTTCCTATTCCTGGCCCCTCAGCACTCATTGCGGCATTTTCTATCTCCGGCTTTCAAACGAACAATTTTCTATTTTATGGCTTTTTACCGAATGCGAACGGAAAATGTAAAAAAGCCTTATTAGAAATTTACCATAAAAAAGTTACAGCTATTATTTATGAATCTCCCCATAGAATAATTAAAACCCTTAAGCTAATAAGTGAGATTTTTGGCGAAAATCATGAAATGGTGATCGCCCGAGAGCTAACCAAATTATTTGAAACAATTTATAAGGGAAGTGTAGGTAAACTGCTAATCGAAATAGAAGCAAAAAAAGATAATCAGAAAGGTGAGTTTGTCTTGGTATTATCAGAGCCAACCAACAATGATGAAAGTACAGAGCTAATGCCTTTTAAGGAGGCTTTGAAGGAGACTCTGCAAGAGCTTTCTTTAAATCAATCTGTCAAAATCATTGCTAATATATATAATAAAAATAAAAAAGAAGTTTATAACCTAGCTTTGGAATTAAAAAACGATGAATGAAATAAGAATGGTAAAACCAGATGACATGCATCTTCATGTGAGGGATGGTGCGATTATGGCTACCGTAATCGCGGATACAGCAAAACAGTTTGCACGTGCAATCATTATGCCAAATCTAAGTAAACCAATTGTCAATGTAGCCAGAGCCGAAGCTTATTACAAAGATATAAGGACGGCAACATCTCAACTAGAGCCATTAATGACATTATATTTTACCAATCAATTAGACATTAATGAGCTGGAAAAAGTGAAGGAGTCTCAATACATTCATGGCATTAAGCTTTATCCGGCAGGCGTTACAACCAATTCTGAGTCAGGCATAGATTCCATTAATGATTGCTTTCCTATATTTGAGATGATGGAGAAAAAAGATATTCCGCTTCTCATACATGGTGAAGTCAATGACCCGTCGATAGATATCTTTGATCGGGAAAAGGTATTTATCGATAAGCATTTAACAAATATCTGTGCAAAATTTCCTTCACTTCGCATTGTTTTCGAACATATCTCAACAAAAGATGCGGTGGATTTTGTATCCAATGCAAACCAAAAGGTTTCAGCAACAATAACCCCTCAGCACATACTCTTGAACCGAAATGACCTTCTTGTGGGGGGTATAAAGCCACATAATTACTGCTTGCCTATTGTTAAACGGTCTTCGCATCAAAAAGCTGTTCTCAATGCAGCGATATCAGGTAACTCTAAATTTTTTCTCGGTACGGATAGCGCTCCACATTTAAGAAGTCAAAAAGAGAGCTCTTGTGGTTGCGCAGGTATTTATTCGGCAAGAACAGCGCTAGAGTTTTACGCGCAAATTTTTGATGAATGCAATGCCTTGGATAAGCTAGAGAATTTTGCAAGTAAGTTTGGAGCAGATTTTTATGGACTTCCTCAGAATAAAAGTTACATCACACTTATAAAAAAAGATTATGAGATACCAGGCTCAATATTAATTGAGAATGAAGAATTAATTCCTTTTTACGCTGGCGAAACATTAAAATGGCAGCTGTCTTCTAATTAAAAGATGGTAAAATCTTGCTAAGTTGACTAGACAGTCGCTATATATGATAAATATATAGAGGAAAGTCCGGGCTCCATAGAGCAAAGTGATGGCTAACAGCCATACGCCGTGAGGTGAGGAATAGGGCCACAGAGACGAGCGTATTTAGTTACGGTGAAACGCGGTAACCTCCACTTGGAGCAAGGCCAAATAGGGTAGCATTGGCACGGCTCGTGTCGCTACCGGGTAGGCTGCTTGAGTGCATAAGCAATTGTGCAACTAGATGAATGACTGTCCACGACAGAACCCGGCTTATCGGTCAACTTAACCTAATACATAACTCCTTGAACAGTAAAGAAATTATCTGAAAAAGTGCTTGCAAAGCACTTTTTTTTTACCTATAGTGTATCTGTACGGGAAAAAGTGGTAATTTGTGGGAAATTATTAAACGAGACTAAGGGCGTTCAGTAATTTCCCATCTTTTTAGGGTGATAAAAATGTATAGAGGTGCGACGCTTTTAAATCTTGATGGTAAAAGCAGGGTAGCCATACCAACTAAATACCGAGAGGTATTAATGCTCGAATCATCAGGGTCAATCGTAATAACAGCCCATCCTCATGGGTGCCTTCTTTTATATCCAAAATCAGCCTGGGAGCCCATTCAAGACAAAGTCATGAAATTTTCAAGTTTCGATAAAAAATCCAGTGGACTTCAGCGCCTACTAGTAGGTTACGCCGAAGATGTAAATATCGATGCATCTGGACGCCTTTTAATTTCATCCGAACTAAGAGCTTTTTCGGATATAGATAAAACCTTGATGTTGGTTGGGCAAGGAAGCCACTTCGAATTATGGAGTCAGGATTTATGGGGAAAAGAAATTAATCAAATTGATATTAATGAGAACAATGAATTACCCGACGAGATAGGAGGTTTTTCACTGTGACCCAAGAAAATTTCACTCATATTCCAGTGCTACTAAAAGAGAGTATTGACGGGTTAAATATTAACCCATCAGGCACATACCTTGATTGCACATTTGGCCGAGGAGGACATTCAAAAGAAATTTTAAAAAGACTTAATGAGGATGGAAGACTTATAGCAATAGACCAAGACCTGGCTGCAGTTGCTGAAGGGAAAAAAATTAATGATAAAAGATTTGAAATATGCCATGGAAAATTTTCAACAATGGATAGCATATTAAAAAAAAAAGCATTAACAGGCTGGATGGAATTTTAATGGACCTTGGGATCTCTTCACCTCAAATAGATGAAGCAGCAAGAGGTTTTAGTTTTAGATTGGATGGACTGCTGGATATGAGAATGAATCAACATCATCAAGAAACAGCAGCGGATGTAGTAAATAACTACGCCGAGGCGGAGTTAACATATATTTTTAAAGTTTACGGTGAAGAAAGGTTTGCAAAAAGAATTGCAAGATCAATTGTGCAGTATAGGGAGGAAGTTGAGCAAATTGATACTACGATAAAATTAGCTCGAATAATTAACAAAGCTGTTCCTAAAAGAGAGCCGGGGAAAGACCCGGCAACAAGAACATTCCAAGCACTTCGTATTAAGGTTAATCAAGAAATAGAGGAAATTGAAAACGTATTACCTAAAGCATTCGAACATCTAAAGAAAAATGGACGAATAGCGGTAATCAGCTTTCATTCGCTTGAAGACAGGGTGGTAAAGAATTTTGCAAAAGATCAGTTAAAAACGGACTTTATACCCAAATATATCCCAATTAAAGCGTCTGAAATAAAAATGTCGAACCTCAAAAAGATAGGAAAACTAATCATTCCGTCTGATATTGAGATAAAAGAAAATCCAAGATCTAGAAGTGCCAAGCTAAGAATAATAGAAAGAATTGAAGAGTAATGCGATTAAATTTAATTCTTTTTTTGGTATTAATTATCTTTGCTTTAGCAACCGTTAACTCAGAACATCAATATAGAAAAAAATATTCGAAACTTGATGTTGAAAATAAAAACACTCTGGAATTAAGGGATGAAACGACCAAATTACAGCTAGAAGAATCTGATAAATCAGGAAATGAAAGAATAGAACAGATTGCAAAAAAAAAACTTAATATGCGCAATCCAACAAATGAAGAAAAAGTTTTGTTAAGTAAATAAAATGATTAAAAAAACCAAAACTAGACAGGAATACTTTGAGTTAAGTAATTTTAGGAGACGATTTATGATTCTAATCTTACTCATACTATTTGCTACATTATTTTCTCGAGCTTTTTATTTGCAAAGCATGCAAAAGGAATTCCTTCAGTCTAAGGGTGGGGATATCTCTAATCGAAATGAAAAGCTACATGCTTTTAGAGGGAAAATCTTAGATAGAAATAATGAGCTCCTAGCAGCTAGCTCCCCAGTTGAAACTGTATGGGCAAACCCATCAGATGTCATTATGAATAAAAGCCAAAAAAACCGATTGGCATTATTGTTAAAAATGCGAAAAGATCATTTAGATGAGCGTTTAGATAAAAAAGATACAAATCATGTGTATTTGAGAAGACAAATCGCACCTGAGTTAGCAGGAAAAATTATGGCATTAAAAATACCTGGTATTTATTCAGAAAAAAATTACCGACGATATTATCCAGGTAAAGAGGCTATGGCGCACGTAGTTGGATTTACCAATGTTGATGGGGACGGAATTGAGGGTATAGAGTTGCAGTCTAATAAATTCTTGTCGGGGGAGCATGGGTTTAGAAAGGTTTTAAAAAATAGAAAAGGGAACGTTGTTGACGATTTACAGGATATCCAGATACCAGTAGATGGAAAGGATGTAATATTGTCTGTTGATAAAAGACTTCAGTATGCCTCGTATAAAGCCCTGGAAAAAGCAGTAGAGAAGCATGCTGCATTATCTGGTTCAGCAGTTCTTATTGATGCTAAGACCGGAGAAGTCCTTGCTATGAGCAATTACCCATCATTCAACCCGAATACCAGTAGATCATCACAACGATCTGAATATATAAAGAATAGGGTTGTTACTGATATATTCGAGCCAGGGTCAACTCTTAAGCCATTGACTGTTAGTGCAGCCCTAAAAAATAATAGCGTAACTCCCGATACATTAATTGATACGGCTAAAGGGTTTTATAGGGTTGGAAAAAGGTTAACGGTAAGAGATACCCATGCTAACGGAATAATAACCGTCAAAGAAATTGTACAAAAATCTTCAAATATTGGAACAACACACATTGTAGAGGGATTGCAGGCAAAATATTTATGGTCAATGCTTAATGATTTTGGTTTAGGCGCTAAAACAGGTATTGAGTATCCTGGAGAAGTGACTGGTAAAGTTCATCACTATAAGGAATGGGGTGAAATTGAGAGGGCAACAATAAGCTATGGATACGGTATTAGTAGCACCCTAATCCAGTTAGCACAAGCCTATACGGTATTTGCGAATGAAGGCGTAATTAAACCGATCACCTTATTTAAGGAAGAAGGCATAATAATTGGGAAAAGAGTGGTAGATAAGAAAACTAGCAATGAAATGCTAGCAATACTTGAGTCAGTTGTAACAGAAGGAACAGCACCATACGCTCAGGTTAATGGCTATCGAGTAGCAGGAAAAACTGGTACAGCCAAAAAACCTAATCCAAATGGAGGTGGTTATGGAAAAAACTATATCGGATCATTTGTGGGAATGGCGCCAGTAAGCAATCCAAGATTTATTTTGGCAGTTATGATTGATGAGCCAACTATTGACGGCTATTACGGTGGAGTTGTTGCGGCACCAGTATTTAGCACTATCATGTCAGAAGCATTAAAGCTCTACTCTATACCGCAAGACGGAATAGAGTTTGATGCTCCTAAGGAGCAGAAAATGGTCTACTTAAACAAGTATGATGAGTGAGGTATTAAGGAAAATTCTTAGTGAAGGTAAAGACATTGCTATAAATAGCAAGGAAGTTAAAGAGGGGACTATATTCATAGCAATGCAGGGCCTAGAATTTGATGGAAGAGACTATATCAATGAGGCCATCAAAAAAGGAGCTTCAGCAATAATTTATGAAGCCACTAATTTTAAAGAAAAAAAAGTGTGGGATATTCCAAGTCTTGCCATACATAACCTAAAACAAGAGCTACCTGAAATTGCAGGTTTATTTTATCAAAATCCCACAAAATTCTTAAAAGTAATAGGTGTTACAGGGACAAATGGAAAGACTTCAGTGGTAGGATGGCTTCAACAATGCCTATCAAATCTACATCAGAATGCAGGGTTGATTGGAACGTTAGGATCAGGAAAGGGGCACTTAGAAAAAACCTCAAACACAACTCCTGACATCATTTCTTTAAATAAGATATTTTATGAATTTAAAAAAAAAGGTATCCAATATGCTGCAATGGAAGTTTCGTCGCACGCGATAAAACAGAACAGAATTGCAAATATAGTTTTTGATATAAAGGTACTAACAAATGTAACTAGAGATCATTTGGATTACCATAAAACATTATCTAATTATCAAAAAACAAAAAAACAATTTTTTAGTGATGGCGGGTGTAAAAACTTCGTCCTCAATGTTGATGACCATGTGGGTCAACAGCTAGTAAGCGAAATAGATTGGCATGAAAAAAATTTAATCACATATGCCATAGATAATCAGGCTGACCTTTGTGCAACAAATATCGTCTACAAAGACAGTATGATGACATTTGATTTATTGCATAAAGATAAAATTTACAATCTTCGTGCCAACGTTTTTGGTAAGCATAACGCATACAATTTATTAAGTGTTATTGCTTGTTTAGTAATGTACAAATTTTCAATAAATAGCATTATTGAAGCAGTCCAGTTACTACAAAGTATCCAAGGAAGAAATGAGGTAATTCAATTCAATAGCGACGGAAGCCCCCAGGTCGTTATAGACTATGCGCACACTCCAGATGCTCTAGAAAATATTCTGGTCTCATTGAAAACAATAGCAGTTAAGAATGTCATTTTGTTGTTTGGGTGTGGCGGTAACCGTGATAAAGGTAAAAGAAAAAAAATGGCATTAGTAGCAAATAAATATGCGGATAAAATTATTATAACAACAGACAATCCAAGACACGAGGATCCATCTGAGATTATAAATGATATTTTAAAGCATATTACGACGAGACATATTGTGATTGAGTCTAGAGAGCAAGCAATCAAGGCAGGCGTTGAAATGTTGAGTGACGATTCTTTGCTCTTAATAGCTGGTAAGGGACACGAGGAATATCAAGAAGTCAAAGGAATAAGATATCCATTCTCCGACAAAGAAATTGCATTGTTAGAGCTAGGAAATATAAAAAATTGATAGCGCTCAAACTAAGTAAGCTAATTGCGATAGTTGGTGGAAAAATTAGACAACAAGACGTTGACGAGGCTGAGGTTGTCAGCGGCTTTTCAATAGATTCAAGAACATTGAATAAAAATGAAGTATTCATAGCGATCGTAGGTGATAACTTTGATGGTAATAATTACATAGATGAGGTAATTGAAAAAGGGTCACCATGGATAATTAGCTCAGCAAAAAATCATAAAAATGATCAATGTATTTATGTAGAAAATACAAGAGAAGCGTTAAGCAAAATTGCAGCGCATTTCATTGGAATAGTGGCTCCTAAGGTTATTGCAATAACTGGAAGCAATGGAAAGACTACTACTAAAGAAATGGTAGCGAAAATCCTATTTCAAAAGTACTCTAAGAGTGAGGTATTAGTAACTAAGGGTAACTTCAATAATGATATTGGACTACCATTAACCTTATTTAATTTAAATCAGAACCACAAGATTGTTGTGCTTGAAATGGGCATGAACCATGAAGGTGAAATAATAAAGTTATGTGAGATAGCGCCACCAGATATTGCCGTTATAACAAATATAGGTGAAGCGCACATTGAAAATTTTTCATCAAAAGATGCGATTGCAAAAGCAAAAAAGGAAATACTAATAGGAGCAAAGAGCGATGCTATAGCAGTTTTACCTCAAGATGACAGCTATCTTAGTTACCTCAGATCAGGTTTGTTATTACAAAAATTTATTTCATTTGGCACACATGAGCATAGTGATATTAGGGTTGAACTTACAAAAACAGCATTAACAATTTATGGGGAAAGCGTAAATATCAAGGCAACTTTGCTCGGAAAAGAAAATTTAATAAATATGGCAGCAGCCGTTGCAGTAGCAACAGCCTTAGGCATATCAAAAGACTGTGTGATAAAAGCGTTTAAAGATTTTTCTCCGATACCAGGAAGGCTGGAGATTAAAAAAATAGATAGGAATATTACGATTATAGACGATAGCTATAATTCGAACCCATCTTCAATGATAATGGCGATTGACGTATTGAATGAACACAAGCTTAAAAAAATATTGATTGTTGGGGATATGGCCGAGTTAGGACCATTATCAAAAAAATACCATATTAATATGGGCCATTATATTCTAGGGAAAAAAATTGATTTAGTCCTGGGAATTGGCAATATGACTAAACATCTTATAGATGTAATAGGAACGAAAGGCTTTTGGTATACATCAAAAGAAACCCTGTTGCGTGATTTGAAAAAAAAATTACAAAAGGATAGTGTCGTCCTTGTAAAAGGATCGCGTGTTATGCGAATGGAAGAAATTGTTAATGCACTTGAAGAACAAGAATAACTAAAAGGAATGAGCTGATGTTACTGGAATTGTTTAGATGGCTTGCTGAGGATTATAGTGCATTCAATGTATTTAACTACATATCATTGAGGGCAGTTTTGGCTGTCATAACCTCTTTGCTAGTTTCATTTATATTCGGACCATGGTTTATTAGAAAATTAGGGGATTATAGTTTCGGTCAATATATAAGGGCAGATGGTCCGGAGGGGCATTTAGTAAAAAATGGTACTCCAACTATGGGAGGCGGTTTAATAATAATTTCGGTAATAATTTCTTCTTTATTATGGGGAGATTTATCCAATAGATTTATGTGGCTTTTAATGATAGTTGTTGTAGGTTTTGGATTTATTGGTCTGATAGATGATTACAGTAAAATAAAAAATAAAAAAGCGGATGGCCTAAGCGCTTTGCAAAAATATGCCTTGCAATCGCTATTAGGATTGGGAGTCGCAATTTACTTACTAATAAGCTCAACCACACCACAAGAAACTGAACTACTAATTCCATTTTTTAAAGATTTAAGCATACCAATTGGCATAACGGGTTTTTTACTTTTGACATACATCGTAATCGTTGGAAGTAGTAACGCAGTAAACCTAACGGATGGATTAGATGGGCTTGCTATAATGCCTGTCGTTATGGTTATTAGCGCACTCGGAATATTTGCATACTTAACTGGCAACAGTATTTTTTCTACCTATTTAAATATCCCTTACATTGATGGGGCAGGCGAATTAACTATATTTTGTGCAGCCATAGCTGGTGCAGGACTTGGATTTTTATGGTTTAACGCTTATCCAGCTGAAGTATTTATGGGGGATCTAGGATCTTTGTCGTTAGGAGCCGCCATGGGGACATTAGCGGTTATAGTGCGGCAGGAAATTATTTTAATGATTATGGCTGGATTATTTGTTGTTGAAACGTTATCAGTAGCCCTTCAGGTCAGTTACTTCAGGTATACAAAAAAACGATACGGCGAAGGGAGAAGAATTTTTTTAATGGCACCCCTCCATCATCATTACGAAAAAAAAGGGTGGAAGGAAACGCAAGTAGTAGTTAGATTTTGGATTATCACTATGATGCTTGTGCTTATCGGTCTTGCAAGTTTGAAAATTCGATAATGAGCAATATAACATCACCGGCACAGCCCCAACCAAATGATTTCCAAGAAAATTATTTAATAGTTGGCTTGGGAAGGTCAGGGTTATCTAGCGCTAAATATTTAGCAAAATATGAAACTACATTTGGTAAGACAATTAATATAAGTAGCTACGATAAATTTAAGAATATAAATGAACAAAAAAAAATACTTAAGGGACTTAATGTTAAAAATTTTTATACAGGCGATATAAAAGCAGAATACTGTACAAAAGGCTCGTACATTGTATTGAGCCCAGGGATTGATTTCAATGAAATAGAAGAAATCACTCAAGGGAACAAAGTGGTTAATGATATTTTTTTATTCTTGAAATATATAGAAAAAAAGCATAATGCGACAAGAAATTTAAAGATTATTGGCGT
>DGAZ01000054.1:0-150 GCA_002384685.1 Methylophilales bacterium UBA4017
TAAATACACGTAAAAAACGAATCAGGTGCAGTATTTCAAGCTCTATTTGTGTTTTCTTATCTTAATTAAGTCTCCCAAATGTAATTCTTGATCTTATTTTAGGGTGCCTCCCCAATTAGTAAAGGATGTATGCAATGGCAACAGGAACAG
>DGAZ01000054.1:385-6525 GCA_002384685.1 Methylophilales bacterium UBA4017
GTTTTGGCTTTATCACTCCCGATGATGGTGGCGATGACTTATTTGCTCACTTTTCAGCTATCGTTGACGATGGTTATAAAAGTTTAAAAGAAGGCGCAAGAGTTTCTTTCGAAGTAACTGACGGCCCTAAGGGCAAGCAGGCTTCAAATATTCAGCCAGCTGGTTAATTTCAAATGAAGCTCTTTTATGAGTTTTTAATTTCATAATAATATTAAAAGGATTTATGCAATGGCAACAGGAACAGTAAAATGGTTTAATGATTCAAAAGGTTTTGGCTTTATCACTCCCGAAGATGGTGGTGATGACTTATTTGCTCACTTTTCAGCTATCGTTGACGATGGTTATAAAAGTTTAAAAGAAGGTGAAACTGTTACTTTTGAAGTAACAGACGGCCCTAAAGGCAAACAGGCTTCAAATATTCAAAAAGGTTAGTTTCAAAAAGGCCCTTGTTTAAAGGGCCTTTTTTTTACATGTTTGAAATAAGTGCCCTAGAAAAATCAATCGTTGATAAAGGCTTACATCCAGAGATTTGACTGGAAAAGTCAGCAGTAACTTTTTGCTCTTTCAACGTTTTCTCGAAGCTAGAAATTAGAATATCCGCAGCATCAGCCCACCCCATATGAGTCAACATCATCTCAGCAGAAAGTATTAATGAGCTTGGATTGGCTATGTTTTTCCCGGCAATAGCAGGAGCCGTTCCGTGAGTAGCTTCAAAGATAGCAGTGCTGTCTGATAAGTTTGCACCCGGCGATATTCCAATGCCCCCAACCTGAGCTGCTAATGCGTCAGATATATAGTCCCCATTAAGATTAAGAGTTGCTACAACGTCATGATCCATAGGATTCAATAAAATTTCTTGTAGGAACGCGTCAGCAATCATATCTTTTATGACCACTTTTTTTTCACCAACTAAAATCTCAACCACACCAGAATTATTTTCTATAGCCCCAAATTCCCTTTTAGCTAATTCGTAGCCCCATTCTTTAAATCCCCCTTCGGTAAACTTCATAATATTACCTTTATGCACAAGGGTGACTGATTTACGGTTGGTAGCTATAGCATACTCTATGGACCTTTTAATTAATCTTTGACTCCCCTCTACGGATACTGGTTTAATGCCAATAGCGGAGGTGTTTGGAAATCGAATTTTGTCTTTATGGCCAAACTGATCTAACAGCCCCATAATCATATTTGCTTCATTTGAGCCTGATTCGTATTCAATACCCGCATAGATATCTTCAGTATTTTCCCTAAATATAACCATATTGGTATCAGCTGGTCTTTTTAGTGGGCTTGGGACGCCTTCAAAGTATCTAATGGGCCTCAGGCATACATACAGATCAAGTTGTTGTCTTAATGCTACATTGAGGGACCTAATCCCTCCGCCTACCGGGGTTGCTAGAGGCCCTTTGATGGAAAGAACATAGTCCTTCATTGCCTTAATAGTCTCATCAGGAAGCCATATGTTCTCACCATAAATCTTAGTAGCTTTTTCTCCAGCAAAGACTTCCATCCAAATAATTTCTTTGGTAGCACCGTATGCTTTTCTTATAGCAGAGGAAACGACCTCTTGCATTGGGGGCGTAATATCCTCACCTATCCCATCCCCAGTTATATACGGAATAATTGGCCTATCCGGAACTTGTAGGTTTAGGTTAGAATCAATGTGTATCGATTCGCCATTATTAGGAATTATTATTTTACTTGTCATAGATGCCTTTCTTGCCGTTAAAAATTTATGTTAATTATTTTCAATAAACCTTATGGGGTAATTACTCAATTTTCGGAGCATGATGTTTATCCTACATTAAAAGAATTTATACCCCACAAAAACGTATATCCTGCTGGTCGCTTAGATACAGATAGCGAAGGTCTAGTCATTTTAACTGACAATGGAGCATTGCAGAACAAATTATCCGATCCATTAAGTAGCATAGAGAAAGTATACGTAGTCCAAGTTGAAAATATACCTAGTAGAGACGACCTATTAAAGCTTGAAAAAGGAGTTATGATTTCTAAATACTTTACGAAACCAGCAAAAGCTAAAATGATAGATGAGCCCACGCTGTGGGAAAGAGTCCCGCCAATTAGAAAGAGAAATTCGATACCAACTTCATGGTTAGAGATTAGAATTACAGAAGGTAAGAATAGGCAGGTAAGAAAAATGACAGCTGCGATTGGATTTCCTACCCTTAGGCTTGTAAGGCTAAGTATTGGTGATTATAAAATAGGGGATTTAGAACCTGGTAATTATCATGTTGTTGAATCATCATAAATAAATGAAAATCTATTCAAATGATATAATTTAAGAATAAACTTCAGTGATATTTTAGGAATAATATATGTCAGGCAATACATTTGGGCAACTCTTTACCCTTACATCATTTGGCGAATCCCATGGCCCAGCAATTGGAGGGGTTATTGATGGCTGTCCTCCAGGATTAAGTCTTAGCGAGGCAGATTTGCAAGTTGATTTGGATAGAAGAAAGCCGGGCACATCTAGATTTGTAACCCAAAGAAAAGAAGATGATGCGGTAGAAATACTTTCAGGTGTTTTTGAAGGAAAAACCACTGGGGCACCAATAGGATTGATTATTAGAAATAAGGATCAACGCAGTCAAGATTATTCTAAAATAAAAGAAACCTTTAGACCTGGTCACGCTGACTTTACTTACCAACAAAAGTATGGCACTCGAGATTATAGGGGTGGTGGACGATCAAGCGCTAGGGAAACTGCAGTTAGGGTTGCGGCTGGCGCAGTTGCAAAAAAATGGTTAAAAGAACAATTGCAAATTGATATTCGTGCTTGCCTAACTCAATTAGGTGACAAAATTATCCCCATAACGGATTGGAATGTAGTTAATAATAATTCTTTTTTTGCTGCAGACAGCTTAATAGTAGAAGATTTAGGCATTTACCTTGACGCAATTCGTTCCGACAAAAACTCTGTCGGAGCCAAAATTTTCGTACAAGCAATAAATATGCCTATCGGATTAGGAGAGCCTATTTTTAGCCGCTTGGATGCTGATATTGCTTCGGCTATGATGAGTATCAATGCTACAAAGGGTGTAGAGATCGGTTCGGGATTTATGAGTGTCTCACAAAAAGGTACTGAGCATGGAGACGAACTTACTAGGAAGGGTTTTAAGTCAAATAATGCAGGAGGTATTCTTGGGGGAATTTCGACCGGGCAAAATATTGAGGTGAATGTTGCTTTTAAACCAACATCGAGTATACCTCAGGAGAGGCAATCAATCGATGTGCAAGGCAATGAGGTAGAGATGAAAACAACAGGAAGGCACGACCCTTGCGTTGCGATCAGAGCGGTACCAATTGTTGAGGCAATGCTAGCTCTGGTGTTGATTGATCATGTGCTTAGAGATCGTGCACAGAACATGGAAGTTACAAGAGTGCATCCCTTTTCAGTGTGACCCCCATACTTTTTTGGCAATTAGCCAGGTTTTATTTTGTTTATTATTTTTTTGTTGGGTTATTCACCCCATACTGGGGACTTTATCTCCAATCCCTCCAGTTCGATGCACTACAAATCGGTATACTCCTTTCTCTTTTCCAGTTTAGCAGAATCTTTGCCCCGAATTTTTGGGGGTGGCTTGCTGACCATACTGAAGAAAGAGCAAAATGGATTAGATTTACGGCTTTTGTTGGGGTAATCGGGTTTTGTGGGATTTTTTGGGCTAATACATTCGCATCAATGCTTTTGATTATGATGGCTATGAGCATTTTTACCAGCTCAACATTACCTCTTGCAGAGTCCCTTACGCTTGGACATTTAGCGTCTCATAAGGGCGATAGTAGCTATAGCCGAATTCGATTGTGGGGCTCCATCGGTTTTATTTGCGCTGCTTTTTTTCTAGGATTTATAATAGATCAGCTTAGTATAAATTCTGTTGTATGGGCTTTGCTTATAACTCAGGCTGCAATCTTCATATCCTCAACATCTATACCCGAAAAAAAAATAAAGCCAGAAGACACTATAAGAAGGCCAATTATTAGCGTGATTAAAAATCCTCAGGTTATGTTTTTATTAGTAGGGTGCGCCTTGATGGTTTCATCTCATGGGCTTTTGTACAATTTCTATTCAATTTTTCTTAAATCGAATAACTATTCAAATTTCATGATCGGCTCCCTATGGTCTATCGGGGTGATTTGTGAAATTTTTATTTTCTTGCTCATGCCTAAAATTTTAAAGGCAATAAATGTAAGGCAAGTCATATTAATTAGCCTGGCATTTGCTGTGATAAGGTTTTATTTGATTGGTGCATACGTAGATCATTTGATTATTTTGATTTTTGCTCAAATATTGCATGCAGCAACCTTTGGAAGCTTCCATGTCGCTTCCATACACATCGTTGAACATTTTTTTAATAAAGACCATCACGCGAGAGGCCAGTCTCTTTATAACAGTATTACCTATGGGGTTGGAGGTGCGATTGGTGGTTTGGGTGGTGGATATATGATTGAAAGTTTCGGTGCTGAAATGACATTTTCACTTTCAGCACTTCTCCCGCTTCTGGGGTTTTTGATTATATTCTTTGGATTAAAAGATTTCCCAAAAAATATATAACCTAAAAAATATTTCCACCTCGAATTAGTGCATAAGCAGAATGATTATGAATTGACTCAAAGTTTTCTGACTCCACAATAAAACTATCAACGCTCTTGTGCTTATTTAGCTCTGAGGCAATATCCCTAACCATATCTTCAACAAACTTAGGATTGTCATAAGCTTTTTCTGTTACAAACTTTTCATCTGGGCGTTTTAGTAATCCATAAAGCTCACTAGATGCTTGTTTCTCTATTATCTCAACAATATCTTCTATCCAAACTAAATCATTAGTTTGTATGGTGACAGTTACATGTGATCTTTGATTATGAGCCCCGTAGTCAGAGATATTTTTTGAACAAGGGCATAAACTTGTTACTGGAACAAGAACTTTTGTTGTATTAGTAAATACTCCACCTACAATTTTTCCTATAAAGCTTACTTCATAATCTAATAGACTCATTACACCAGAAATTGGGGCTTTTTTATTTATAAAATAAGGAAAAGTCATTTCTATATCACAAGCTTTTGATTCGAGCCTTTCTAGTGTTTGGTTAAGTATGGTCTCAAATGATTTAACTGAAATAGCTTCAAAATTTTCATTGAGAATTTCAACAAACCTCGACATATGTGTGCCTTTAAAGTTATGGGGCAAATGCACATACATATTAAAATTAGCAATTGTATGCTGAACTCCTCCATTTTTATCCTTAACAATAATAGGGTGTTTTATAGATCGTATTCCAACCTGATCAATATCTAGATGCCTTTTATCAGAGGTATTCTGTACGTCTTCAATTAGTTCAGGATTTGTTGGTCTATTCATTTAGGGTCTTTGCTTTTAATTGAGATCAAGATTTTATCATCCATTAAGTTGTTTAACAATTTTACGTACTATACTTTGTTTATCAAGCCCACAGGCCTTAAGTACCTCTTGCTGAGAAGCATGCTCGAAAAACTTATCAGGAATGCCAATTACCAAGGTCTTGCATGCAATGTTCGACTCACTAATAACTTCAAGAACGGCAGATCCTGCACCACCATTAACAGCATTTTCCTCGACGGAAACTAGCAGCTCATGGTCTTTGCTTATTTGTTTGATCATCTTTTTATCAATTGGTTTAATAAATCTCATATCAATTAGTGACGCATCAATTTCATCAGCTACCTCACGACAGGTTTCAATAATTGGACCAAAAGCTAAAATTGCCACTTTTTTCCCTGTGCGAACTTTGTTTGCGCAACCCAGTCGTATAGGGTCTTTTAACTGATGTATCGTGTTGTTGGGGCTCTGTCCCCTTGGATACCTAACAGCACAGATACCGTTATACTCATATCCAAATGAAAGCATTTCAAAGCATTCAGATTCATTGGATGGCGCCATTAAGATTAGATTTGGAATACATCGCATAAATGATATGTCAAAGTTTCCAGAATGCGTTGCTCCATCTGCCCCTACTAGGCCTGCCCGATCTATAGCAAATAACATAGGTATATTCTGAATGGCAATATCATGAATAAGTTGGTCATAAGCTCTTTGAAGAAAGGTAGAGTATATTGCTATTACAGGCTTAAT
>DGAZ01000054.1:6797-19199 GCA_002384685.1 Methylophilales bacterium UBA4017
CCAACATCGTAATATCTTGCTGGATATTTTTTTGCAAATTCATTTAGGCCTGATCCGTCTGACATTGCCGGGGTAATAGCACAAAGATGGACATTTTTTTTTGCAGCCTTCATTAACCATGTAGAAAAAACTTGGGTGTAGGTGAGTGATTTAGCTATATCTTTTGATTGGCCATTTACCGGATTAAACTGTCCAACTCCATGAAATTTGTTGGGATCATTCTGTGCAGGGTTATAACCAAAGCCCTTTTTGGTCGCTACATGAAGGAATTGAGGACCATCAATTTTTTTTATATTCTCTAGTGTATCAATCAAAACATCAAGATCATGCCCGTCAATAGGACCGACATAATTAAACCCAAACTCCTCAAATAATGTCCCTGGAATAACCATTCCCTTCATATGTTCTTCAGTTTTCCTTGCCAATTCCAGCACGGGTGGAACTTTAGCGAATACGGCCTTGCCTGATTTTTTTAATCCATCATAAAGTTTTCCTGTAAGTAAACGTGCAAGGTAGTTATTCAGCGCACCTACATTTTTTGAGATAGACATATCATTATCATTAAGAATAACCAAAAGGTTATTATCAGTACTACCGGCATGATTTAGGCCTTCAAATGCCATTCCAGCAGTCATTGCCCCATCACCAATAATTGCAATTGCTTTATTCTTAGATTTTCTTTTTCTTAATGCTTCTGACACACCTAATGCAGCAGATATGGATGTGCTGGAATGGCCGGTACCAAATTCATCATAGATACTTTCCGATCTTCTAGGGAAGCCTGAGAGGCCATCTTTTTTTCTTAGTGTATGCATCTCACCTTTTCTTCCTGTTAGCACCTTATGTGCATATGTTTGATGGCCAACATCCCAAATTAGCTTATCTTTTGGTGCATCATAGACATAATGTAATGCTATGGTTAGTTCAATTACCCCGAGATTTGAGGATAGATGCCCACCAGTCTTCGATACACTTTCAATAACAAATTCCCTCAACTCCATTGCCAATAGCTTCAACTCGCTTCTTTTTAAGCTTTTTAAGTCTTTCGGGAAATTTATCCTTTCTAATAGGGCCATTTAGTGAATTCTTTTATAAATGTAGTTTACAAGATTATTTAAGGCTGATAAGTCGCTTGGAAAATCTTCTATTTCTTTGAGTAGAGTAGAAAATAATGCCGCCTTAATCCTTTTAGCTTCTGTTAGCCCCATCAATGATACGTAGGTTGGCTTTTTATTTTTAGCATCTTTGCCAGCTGTTTTGCCTAATGTTTTTGTATCTGACTCAAAGTCTAAGATATCGTCTGTAATCTGATAGATTTTCCCTATCAACCTACCTATTGAAGCTATATCTGTTTCATACTTTTGATTATAATTGTCAGAAACGATATAAGACATAATGCAAGAGGCCTCTATCAGTGCACCTGTTTTTAATCTCTGCAAAAGCTCTAATGATTTTAAATTTAATTCTTTTTCAGCGCTCTCTATATCTATCGATTGACCCAAAGCCATTCCATTTAAACCAATAGACTGGGACAATATATTAAGCACTTTTATCTTTATCTTGTCACCTACATTAAATTGCTCCGAAGAAAGTAATTCAAAGGCAAGGGATTGAAGTGTGTCGCCAGCCAAGATGGCTTGGGCTTCACTAAATTTAATATGAGACGAAGGCTTACCTCTTCGCAAATCATCATTATCCATTGATGGAAGATCGTCATGGATTAATGAATAGGCATGAACTAACTCTACTGCTACAGCAAGACCATTCAAATACTTATCAGGATTTTTGTTGTTATCGCCAATAGCATATATAAGAAGAGCTCTTAAACGCTTACCACCATTAAGCACCGCATATTCACAAACATCCCTCAATAATGAGCGATCTTTCTCCTTAAAGAAGCGGCCAAGCTCTAACTCTATTTTTTGTTGATGATGCGATATCCAAATCACTTCTGCGACTCTAGTCATCTGGATTAAATTCTGCTAACTTATCATTTTTAGAAAGTACCTGTACTCGCTGCTCAATTTTTTTTAAGTTTTCTTGGGCTAACTTGACCAATGAGATTCCTTTTTCATATGATGCTAAAGAGTCTTCTAAGTTAAGATTATCCTCTTCCATTTTGCTGACGATTGATTCTAGCTCCACTAAAATTTTTTCAATACTTAAATTTTTATCTGCCATAGTTATAACCTCTGTAAAAATTGTTTAATATGCATAATTTCCTCTTCTATAACCTCATGACCCATTTGAAATGTTAGGAATTGAAAATTACTCAGCGGCATTAAGTCACAAAAGCTTTGCTTAGCATAATTTATACTAATAATATCATCATGGAGGCCGTGAACAGCAAGAATGGGAGTTTTTGGTAGGATTATATCTTCATTTATACACGGAAGATATCCTGATAAAGCAATAACACCATCGAGCTTAATAGCGGTACGTAAACCCAAAAATAATGCCAGGGCTGCTCCTTGAGAAAAACCCACTAAACATATTTTTATTGAATCAGAGCATTTTTTGATTCTTTGAGAAATAATTTCCTCTATATACACCATAGATTTTTGCATCCCAGCAATGTCATGATGCTCAAATGAAAGAGATTTGATGTCATACCACCCCGGCATTTCCAGTCCTTGATTTAATGTAATGGGAATCATTGGTGCATTCGGTAAAATAAATTCTATATCAGAAAGACCTAATCCCCTTGCAACAGCTGCAAAGTCATTACCGTCCGCCCCCAACCCATGCAACCAGACTACCAACATTCTTGGGTTCTTTTGCTTGTTTATAATAAGCATAAAAAAAGCGGATTAAAAAATCCGCCCTCCATAGATTGTTCGAAAATTATTTCGATTCTAATACTTTTTTTAGACCTGCTAGCCCACTGTCTACGAAACCCTGAACCGCCGCTTTAGCTGTAGCATCATCTTGACCTTCAGGTATTGGTGGATTTAGTTTGTAGACACGATAAAATCTCGCGGTCCACTGAATAACTGATTCGTTGTCATTAGATCCTTTTGATACAATCATGTAAGCATTAAAATCAGTAAAGGGGACGTTACCTTTAGTAATTTCCCATCTTATTTTTTTTAAATCTTCGTCAGTAGATCTGAGCTTTTCATCCAACTTATCTCCGGATTCCAGTGTAATAATTCGGTACGTATCTTCGCCTCTTTTTTCAATTTTAGTTTCTTTTGCTGCAGAGAGCCATGTACTAATCGCTCCAAAATCCTTAACAAGCTCCCACGCTTTTTCAGGAGAGACATTTACCGTTATTGACTCTTGAACTTTTTGAGGCGTTGGTCCGTGAGCAAGCACTGATAGAGAAAATATTAAACAAGATACAAAAAGTATTAATTTCTTCATTGGTTATAAATCCTTATAATTTTAATTAATAAATGAATTTTACTACAAACAACTTTCAATTTCCTATGAATAGGCTATTTTGTGTAAATAAATTGACCAAAGGCTCGGCTTTGCAATCCAGTTTTAATTTGCGCTATTGGTTCTTGTGTTTGTAAGTCGATTATAGTTACTGAGTCTGAACCCCAATTGGTTACAATCAGCCGGTTATTAATTTTATCAATGCTTATATTTTCTGGCGTTTCTCCAGTATTGATTTTCTTAATCTCTTGAAACGTTTTCAGATCAATGATACTTATGTTGTCACCTTGCGCATTTGTAACATAGGCTTTTTCTTCATGCACAATAGCATTGTAGGGATAAAACCCTACCTTAATAACCTTTTGTACCCAATTTTCCATATTAATGATGCTGATAGTGTCATCATAAACATTCGCAACCAATATAAAGCTACTATTGGTTGATATGCCGTAAGGATGAGATCCTACCTTAACTTTTTTTCGTAGCTTATAATTATCTGCATCATATATTTCCACTGTATCGGCATCTCGATTGGCGACTACAATCGCATTATATTTTTCGTTAAATGCAATCCCTGACGGGGTAATGCCCACAGAAAATGAATGTAAAACAGAAAAATCATGGGTTGATAAAGCAAGCACTTGATTTTTAAACCAACTAGTAATGAATACCTTATCTCCTGAAGCATTAGCAACTATTCCCAGCGGGGCGGTATCTAATGGTATCGTACTAACAACCTTATTCTTATCTAAATTGATTATAGATAAATTTTTACTATCTACGTTGCCAATAACTGCCAGATTCTTTGATGGAACAATTGCGACACCAAGAGGGCTAGAACCTACAGCAATTCTTTGATCTACTGACAGAGTATTTAGGTCTACAACTGATACAGTATTCTCACCCTGATTTGTTATATAGGCTCTATTAACAGGCTCAATCTGACTTAAAAAAGTAAATATAAGTGAGATAATGAGCATACCCATTAATAAGAGTAAAAATAATTTATTTCTGATGCTCATAATTGAATTCTATTAAATTTGAGTTTTTTGTGGAAAAATGCTTATATAGGATAAGGATAACATTATGATTGATAAAGAGGGTTACCGGGAAAATGTCGGGATAGTAATTTGCAATAAAAAACAAATGGTTTTATGGGCAAAAAGAACTGATGAGGATGCATGGCAATTTCCACAAGGAGGCATTAATGACGGAGAAAGCGCTGAGGCGGCTATGTACAGAGAGTTAAAAGAGGAGGTTGGCCTTGACCCTCATCATGTAAAGATTCTTGCCAGGACAAAAGACTGGTTAAGGTATGACGTACCTAAGAACTGGATTAGGAAGGATTGGCGAGATCGCTACAAAGGTCAAAAGCAGATTTGGTTTTTGTTACAGCTAACAGGTAAAGATTCCGATATTTTTTTAAAAAATACAAAAAAACCGGAATTTGACGACTGGAGATGGGATAATTTTTGGTCTCCTGTTGAGCAAATTATTGACTTCAAAAGAGATGTATATGAGCAGGCCTTGAAAGAGCTATGGGATCATCTTCCTTCGGCCTAGTTAAGTTATATTTTAGCGATAACAGTTTCAGTATTTTTAACGGTTTGGCCAAGACTCACTTTTATGCTTGCGGTTAAGGGAAGATAGAGGTCAACTCGAGAACCGAACCTTATAAATCCATAACGCTCACCACTCATAATACTTTGCCCCTTTTCCTTGTAGCACAAAATCCTTCTAGCAATTAGACCAGCAATTTGTACACACGTTACAACCTTACCGCTCTTTGTTTCAATAGTAATTGCACAACGTTCATTTTCTAGGGATGCTTTTGATAATGAGGCATTAAGAAACTTCCCTGGATAATAAAATTTTTCAAGAATTTTTCCATCTACGGGGCTCTTATTCGAATGCACATTAAAGACATTCATAAATACACTCACCTTTATAGCTTCTTTGTTCCGATAGGGGTCTATTGTTTTTTCTATCACTATTACCTTGCCGTCTGCAGCAGATAAAACTAGATCCTTTCCGGACGGCTTACTTCTTGCGGGGTCACGAAAAAATTGTAGTATAAATAATGTAATAATCCATGTAGGCCAGCTTAGGGGATTATGTGTGAATGTTAGAACCAAGCTTATTAAAAGAGAAAGGCCCAAGAAAGGCCATCCCTCTTTAGCTACAATAGGGTAGGTAGATTTTCCCAATTAATTTTTTGACTTATCAACAATTTTGCTAATCCAAGGCATCATTGACCGAAGTGATTCGCCCACCTCTTCAATTTTATGCTGCTTTTGTTTTTCTCTTCTTTCTGGGAGTGAGCCTACATTTTTAACAAACTCTTTTGCAAAGGAACCATCTTGAATTTCAGCGAGAATTTTTTTCATCTCTACTTTTGTGTCAGAGGTTACTATCCTAGGCCCCCTAGTAACATCCCCATATTCAGCGGTATTCGAGATGGAATAACGCATATTAGCTATACCACCTTCATACATAAGGTCGACAATAAGTTTTAGTTCGTGCAAGCATTCAAAGTAAGCCATTTCTGGTTCATACCCAGCCTCTACCAATGTTTCAAATCCGGCTTGTACTAGTGCCGTAGTTCCCCCACATAATACTGCCTGCTCACCAAATAAATCGGTCTCTGTTTCATCTTTGAATGTAGTTTCTAAAATACCAGTCCTACCCCCACCAATTGCGGAAGCGTAAGACAGCGCTACGTCCTTTGCTTTGCCTGAAGCATCTTGTTCTACAGCAATCAAGTCCGGAATGCCGCCACCCTTAACAAACTCCGATCTTACGGTATGTCCAGGCGCTTTTGGAGCAATCATAATTACGTCTAGATCAGGACGAGGTTTGATGAGCTTAAAGTGTATGTTAAAACCATGAGCAAAAGCTAATGCAGACCCATGTTTTAAATTCGGCTCAATACTTTCGTTGTAAATTTTTTCTTGGAATTCGTCTGGAGCTAAAATCATAACTAGATCAGCCCAAGCTGTTGAAGCTTCTACAGTCATTACATTTAATCCTGCATCAGAAGCCTTTTTTTCTGAATTAGATCCAGGCCTTAGGCCAACAACAACCTCGACTCCGGAATCTTTAAGATTGTTTGCATGTGCATGCCCTTGCGAGCCGTAACCGATTATAGCGACCTTCATCGCTTTGATAATATTTAAATCTGCATCTTTGTCATAGTAGCGCTTCATATATGTCCTTTAAATTTTTAATTAAGCCTTTAGAATTCGGTCACCCCGACCAATTCCTAATGCTCCAGTTCGAACAGTTTCAATTATTGATTCACTGTCAAGGCTTTCAAGGTAAGCATCCAACTTACTGGATGATCCTGTTACCTCTATTGTAAAAGTATTATCAGAGACATCAATAATACGACCTCTAAAAATATCTGAAATCCTCTTCATTTCATCTTGGTATTGATTTGATGCTTTAACTTTAACTAACATCAACTCCCTTTCGATATGTTTTCCGTCATTAAGATCAAGAACCCTAACCACATCAATTAGCTTATTTAGTTGTTTGATGATTTGTTCAATAACGGCATCCGACCCACTAGTAACAATTGTCATTCGTGAAAGCGTTGGGTCCTCAGTAGGAGCCACAGTTAATGACTCAATGTTGTATCCACGAGCAGAAAAGAGACCAGACACTCTTGATAAGGCCCCTGATTCATTTTCCATCAACAATGAAATAATATGTCTCAATTATGAATCTCCGGCAAGGATCATTTCAGAAAGTCCTTTTCCATTTGGAATCATAGGGAACACATTTTCAGTTTGATCCGTAATAAAGTCCATGAATACAAGCTTTTCCTTAAGCTTTTCACTGAATGCTTCTTTTAGAGCTGGCTCAATATCTGATGATTTCTCAATCTTCATACCGACATGCCCATAAGCTTCTGCCAATTTAACAAAGTCGGGAAGGGCATCCATATAGGATTCTGCGTATCTATTACCGTAAAAGAATTCTTGCCACTGCCTTACCATGCCCATATATCTATTGTTAAGATTAATGATTTTTATAGGAAGATGAAATTGTTTGCATGTAGATAGTTCTTGGATGCACATTTGTATGGATGCCTCACCAGTAACACAAGCAACCTGGGAATCTGGGAATGCTAATTGACACCCCATTGCATAAGGTAGCCCTACTCCCATAGTCCCAAGACCACCTGAATTAATCCACCTTCTTGGCTTATCAAAAGGATAGTACTGAGCAGCCCACATTTGATGCTGACCAACATCAGAGGTAATAAAGGCTTCTCCATTCGTGACTTTATGCAAAGTTTGTATGACCTTTTGAGGCTTAATAAATGATCCGTCATCTTCGAAAGCCATACAGTCTTCGCTAGCCCATTCTTTTATTTGAGCCATCCATGGCTTAATTAGATCTTTATTATGATCTTTCTTTAGGTCGCCATAACTCTCCAACATATCGTCTAAAACACTTTTAACATCACCTACTATTGGCACATCAATCTTAACTCTTTTGGAAATAGATGCAGGATCAATATCAATATGAATAATCTTTCTGGGCTTAGATAAAAAATGATCCGGATTTCCAATAACCCTATCATCAAACCTTGCCCCAACTGCCAATAAAACATCACAGTCCTGCATTGCCATATTAGCCTCATATGTTCCATGCATACCTAGCATACCTAAGAACTTTTCGTCTGAGGCAGGAAACCCACCAAGGCCCATAAGCGTATTAGTTATTGGAAAACCAAGAGTGTCGATAAGATTTTTTAAAGACTCTGCTGCATTACCTAGAACAACACCACCACCAGAATAGACCATAGGTCTTTTTGCTTTTAGCAATAAATCTAATGCTTTCTTTATCTGGCCTAAATGGCCTTTTGTTACTGGAGTGTAGGAACGCAAAGCTACTGAATCTGGATAAATAAACTCAGCCTCTTCCGCTGTAATATCTTTTGGGATATCAACCAAGACTGGACCAGGACGACCAGAAGAGGCAATGTAGAATGCTTTTTTAATAGTGCTCGCTATTTTATTGACGTCTTTAACAAGAAAATTATGTTTAACACAAGGCCTTGTGATTCCGACTGTGTCACATTCTTGGAATGCATCTTCTCCAATTGCATGAGTAGGAACTTGCCCGCTAATAATAACCATTGGAATGGAATCCATATAGGCGGTTGCTATACCTGTTACAGCATTGGTAGCGCCTGGACCTGATGTTACCAATGCCACACCAACTTTTCCTGTGGCTCTGGAAAAAGCATCTGCAGCATGCACGGCAGCCTGCTCATGTCTTACCAAGACGTGTTTAAAGTATTTTTGCTTAAAAATCGCATCGTATATATTCAAAACGGCACCGCCAGGGTAACCAAATACAAAGTCTACACTTTCTTTTTGAAGTGAACGGATGACGATTTCAGCGCCAGTGATAATTTCAGGTTTCATGCAAAGGAACGTTTCAATTAAACGAATATAATACCCTTTAGAAGGGCTTAGCTCAAGTAATCTTAGTTAAATTGTGTCAATAATCATTGAAAAATCAATCGCTTCGATATTTTTAGTAATTGCACCAACAGAAATTCTTGGGATCCCTATTTTGGCATAATCTAAAATATTATGGATATCAATATTACCTGAGACCTCGAGTACGGCTTTCCCTTTATTAATTGATATAGCTTTTTTAGCATTTAAAACTGAAAAATTATCGAGCAAAATATTTTTTGCACCATACCTTAATGCAATCGCTAGTTGATTAATATTTTCAACTTCTATTTGATAGTTCTTTGTTTTTAAATAATTTTTTGTATTTTCTAAAGTTGCTTGAATAGAGCCATACGATTTAATATGATTTTCTTTTATCAGAATTTCATCATAAAGACCAAGCCTTTGATTAAGGCCACCACCAATTTTTACTGCATACTTTTGAGCAACTCTTAAACCTGGAATTGTTTTTCTTGTATCCAGAAGGCTGGAAGATGTTAACGCAATTTTGTTTACCAACTTATTGGTAGAGGTTGCAGTAGCAGAAAGTGTTTGTAAAAAATTTAAAGCAACTCTTTCCCCCTCAAGCAACTTATTATATTTTCCATAAATAGTGCAGATCACTTGATTTTTTTTAAATGACTGCCCCTCGTCAACATCCCATTTAAATTTAATTTTCTTGTCAATAGCCTTAAAGCAAGCTTCAAACCATGGTTTGCCACACAAGATAGCTGTTTGATTTGCTTTTATTGAAGCTACCCCTTTTACATTAGAAGGAATAAGTGACGAGGATCTGTCTGCACTTTTAATATCTTCATCAATAGCTGCAATAATATTTTGACTTATAGCTTCTGAGATAATTTTTTTACTTAATTTCATTTTTTAGTTATTGAGTGGTTAATTGCTTTTTCAATAAATCCTCCACCAAGACACACATTGCTTTCATAAATTACAACCGATTGACCAGGTGTTACAGCCCATTGCTTTTGACCAAACATAATAGTGGTTGCTGTATTGCCAATAGTGTCTATTTCGCATGGCGCATCAGGTTGTCTGTATCTTGTTTTAGCAGCATAAACCCAATTTTCTTTTGGTAATTTTTCCCCAATCCAATGCATTTGATTGGCGATTAGCCCATCACTAAGAAGAAGAGGGTGGTCGTGCCCTTGCCCTACAATTAGCTGATTACTTTCGAAATTTTTTCTTATGACGAACCATGGCTTACCATTGCCTTTTTGAACCCCTCCAATTTTTAGACCCTGTCTTTGCCCTATAGTGTAAAAATTTAGACCATCATGAGTGCCCAAAACTTCCCCGTCGCTACTAACTATCTCCCCAGGATCTTTCTTTATATAACCACCAATAAAGTCTGCAAAAGGCCTTTCTCCTATAAAACAGATACCTGTAGAATCTTTTCTGTCATAGTTATGTAAGGAGTTGATTTTAGCAATTTCGCGCACCTCTTTTTTTAATAATGCCCCAAGAGGAAAGATTGATTGTGATAATTGCTTTTGATTAAGCCGATGAAGAAAGTAGCTTTGATCTTTAGACCCATCGTCCCCTTTGAGCAAATAAAATAAGCCATCCCGCTCCGTAACTTTAGCGTAATGACCGGTAGCTATTTTATGAGCACCCATTGATAGCGCATGCTTTAAAAATGCATCAAACTTGATCTCTGAATTGCATAAAATATCTGGGTTAGGGGTAATGCCACTTTTTAGGCCATCAATGAACAATGAAAAAACTTTTTCTTTATACTCTTTTGCAAAATTAACTACCTCAATGTCTATACCAATTTTTTCTGCTACTGCTACGGCATCAAGCAAATCTTGTTTGCTTGAACAGTACTCATCGTCATCGTCATCCTCCCAGTTCTTCATAAACAAAGCAGTAACATCGTAACCCTGGTCCTTTAATAGCCATGCAGTTACTGCAGAGTCGACTCCACCTGACAAACCAACGACAATGCCTCCATGTTTCATCTATTATTGCCAATCTCAACAGCTCTTTTAAAAGCCGAGGCAACTGCTTGTGAAATTATTTCTTTAAAATTTTTATTTTTCAGCACATTTATTGCTTGCTCAGTTGTGCCACCTTTTGATGAAACATTGCTTACAAGGGTTCCAAGATCATCGAGATAGGATTCAGACATAATAGCGGAGCCTAGGAGCGTTTCATGCGCTAGAAGCTCAGCCTCCTCCCTATCCAAACCCACTTTTTCCCCTGCCTCAATAAGCGAGTCAAGAAAATAAAATATATAAGCGGGACCGCTACCTGAGATTGAAGTTACGGCATCAATTTTTGATTCGTCATTCAGCCATAATACTTTTCCAATAGTATTAAAAATATCTTCCGCATCGTTTTTATAGCCCTGCACAAGAGTATCCTTACAGTATAAAGCTGTCATACTCCGCTGTATTTTTGCTACTAAGTTTGGCATTGTTCTTACAATGTACTTATAGTCATTAAGCCATTTACTTATATTGCTAATTGAAAGCCCAGCTGCAATTGAAATGATAAGTTGCTGGCTTAAGGATCCCTTTAGAGTCTCGCATATAGCTTCAATTTGGTGTGGCTTTGTTGCTAAAATTATTATTTCATCTCCATTAAATTTGCACATTGATGTCGATACATTGACTGCATAGTTATTAGAAATAATGTCTAGTTGATCATTCGAGGTATCTACAACAAGAATATTTGACTGGGAGTATCCATTATTAATAAGCCCATAAATTATAGCTTTGGCCATATTTCCACCACCAACAAATACAATTTTTTTTTGTTTGCTCATTATGCGCGTGCTCCAAAAATGTTGCTGCCGATTCTAACCATATTAGCACCATGGTTAATCGCATTTAAATAGTCATTTGACATACCCATCGACAGTGTGTCAATGGTAGGGTAGATTTTTTTAAATTCTTCGTAAATATTGCCTAGCAACTGAAATTCTTTTGCTAATAATTTTTCATTATTTGTATTTGATGGGATTGCCATTAATCCTCTGATAGTTAAATTATCAAGCTTACTTATTTCATTGATAAATTCTTTTGCGTCCCCTAACCTAACGCCACTCTTTGTTTCTTCGTTACTAATATTTATCTGTATACAAATATTAATAGCCCCCATATTCTTTCTAGCATCATTTATTCTTGAAGCAATTTTTAGCCGATCAATAGTGTGAACCCATGAAAAATTTTCCGCTATAGACTTACATTTATTGCTTTGAATCGGGCCGATGAAGTGCCATTCGAGCTTATATTTTTGAAGTATCTGCTGTTTTTCAAGTGCTTCCTGGAGGTAGTTTTCCCCAAATATAGTTTGGCCACATTCTACCGCCTCAATAATTTTAGAAGCATTTTGTTGCTTACTCACCGCAACAAGAACTACTTTAGTAGGACTTTTTAAGGAGTCTATTTTTTGATTAATTAAGGCTAAATTTTGTTTAATATTATTCATTTATTAAAAAAAAACCAAGCTACAGCCTGGTTTATTTGAATACAATTTAATACAATCGTTATTTTTTCTTAGCAGCAGGTTTCTT
>DGAZ01000041.1 GCA_002384685.1 Methylophilales bacterium UBA4017
ATTGTGCTAATAAATATGATCTTTCAAGCAATAGACGTTTACTACTTTTTCTTCTTTCCGTAAATTTTGAGATTAATTCAATTAGCTCTAATATCCATAATAACACTAGTGTTTTAAATCTTCCTTCAGAGAGTAAAAAAATTATTACTCTTATGCAAAGATACACTGAGAAATTAATTTTATTTGCTGATTTATATGTGGAAGAACAGTTGGATATGCTGTGTACTTTTGATTTCTTTCGGCGCTCACATATAGTGATTGAATGTATGGAGTTGATTGGATTGATTTTAGAGGGAAGCGATCTGGATAATGCACCTCTCCTTAGAGGAAAAAGTCTGATTCTTAGTTACCTTGATATTCTTGCAGAAAATAAAATTATTGTCGATACAGCGATGACTGGAGAACAGATTAAGAATAAACTTTATGCGGAACGCCTCAGTCTGCTTGAAAAGCTAAAAAATAGGTAACCTTAGCACCTCCCTAAGGTGCGTTATTTTTTTGTCGATATACAGAGGTTTTTTTTGGCCTTTATTAATCCAAATCGTTTTGACGCCATATTTTTTTGCAGTTTTAAGATTTTGTTTTTCATCGTCGATAAAATGTGCTTTCTTGACTTTATATTTTGCAAGGAATATCTTCATACTTTCTTCACTAGGCTTCCCATTAAACTTAGAGCATTCAATAAAATGTAAATTGCTAAAGTATTTTTCAATATCACATTGTTTTATAACCTCTAGAGCATAATTTTTTGGCGCGTTAGTAAATAGTATTTTTTTTCCCGGAAGTGAGGCTAAAGTTTTTGTTAGATTTTCTGCTGGATACACAAGCCCTGCATACGATTTTATATTGTGCGTTTGCTCAAGAAAATCATTTGGGTCAACTTTATAATTCTTCATTAATCCCTTTAAGGTTGATCCATATTGCAACCAATACTGCAGCCTAATTACATCAGCCTTCTGTTCATTTATGCTCAGTAGATTCTGAATATAGGCATTCATTTTTCTATTGATGATGGGAAATATAGCCTTTGAAGTATCGTGGAGCGTATTATCTAGATCAAAAATCCAGGTTGTTTTCACTTAATGACTTTTAATGAGTGTTCCAACACCTTGGTCCGTAAGAATTTCAAGCAGTAATGCATGCTGCACCCTTCCATCAATGATATGAACACTTGTAACACTACTTTTGGCTGCATGTAATGCAGCATTAATTTTTGGAAGCATTCCGCCAGACAATGTACCTTCAGCTATCATCCTTTCAATTTGTTTTGGAACCAACCCTGTGATCAGTTTTTCATGGCTATCTAGAACGCCTTTGGTATTAGTCATGAGCACCAACTTCTCAGCGTTAACAACCTCAGCCAGTTTTCCTGCAACAACATCAGCATTAATGTTATATACCTTATTATCTATCCCATAACCTATTGGTGCAATTATGGGAATAATCCCATGATTACTGAGATCGCTCATAAAGAACGGATCGATGCTATCTATATCGCCAACGTAACCGAGATCTATGTCATTATCTGGAACTGTTAATTTTTTTGCTCTTATAAAACCTTTTGATTCCCGTTGAGATAAGCTATTGGCTTTTCCGCCATTTTTTTTTATGAGGTCGACTATTTCTGTGCTAATGGATGCTAATACTTCGTGGACAATTCCCATAGTTTCCTCATCAGTAACCCTCATTCCTTTATGAAATATTCCATTCTTCCCTAATTTATTTAGCCGCTCATTAATTTGTGGCCCGCCACCATGAACGATAATAGGATTCATCCCAACCAATTTTAACAATACAACATCTTTAGCAAACGAATGTTTAAGCTCTTCATCGATCATGGCATTGCCACCATATTTTATAATCATGGTCTTACCATAGAATTTTTTAATGTAAGGTAGTGCTTCGCTTAATATTTTTGCTTTTTCGTTAGGTGTCATATGGTTTAATTTTTCTTTAATAGTTTTATTTTAAAGCTTTTTTGTAAAATATTTTGAATTTCGTTCAGGCTGATAGAATTCTTTTCTCTTATTGGGCATGTCATTTTTATCACTAAGTACAAATCCTTTTTCTATAAACCAATGTTCTGATTGAGTTGTAAATACAAAAATTGTGTCCCCATACATTTGTTTACATTGCTTTTCACAAAACCGCAATAATTTATCCCCATAACCTTTCTTTTGATGGTCTGTATTAACCGCAAAACATGCAATCTCAATTGAGTTTTCGTATTTGTATAAAGCAGCACAGCCAATTAGATCGTGTGTATGTTCTATGACATAGAAGTGCCTAATGTCACGCTCAACAATCTCTTCCGCCCTATCTATTAGAATACCTTTATTACCTAATGGACTAATTAATTGATGTATTTTTTTTACGTCCTTATTCTCGGCTTGCCTTATGATCTCAAGAGGGTGGTCTGTAAATATAGTACCAGAACCTTTTTCAGTAAATAATTCCTCAATAATTGATCCGTTAACATGCCGATTAATGAGGTGTACTTTAGGTACATTATGTTTGATTGCATACATGCTACTTTTTAGTATATTAAAATCAGAATAGCTAATGTACGGAGCTTTTCCTGGGGAAGTCTTTCTCTCTATATTCGCTATTAACTTTTCTACTTTAATGGTTGTTAATTCTGAAATTGGTAAGCCTTTCATATTGTGAATACCATTATGATTAATATAGTAAATTAATTTATCAGCCTTAATAGAGGTTGCCACATGTGATGCAACTTGCTCAAAAGATAAGTTAAAGATATCCCCAACAGGGCTATATCCTAGAGGAGAAATAAGCACCACCTCCTTATTATTTAATTTATTAATGATTGAATCAGTATCAACACGCCTAATTTGACCGGTAAACTGCATATCTATGCCATTAATAACACCTAGGGGTCTTGCTGTTAAAAAATTTCCAGAGGAAACTTTGCTTTCTGTATTTGAGGATTGATTACTTAATGCCCTTGATGAGAAAGCTGATTCTATTTTTGTTTTTATTCTCCCATTGATGTCTATGACTTTCTCCATCGTATCTTTGGTGGTGACTCTAATATTATTAACCATTATTTCGGCAGATTTATTATTTAGTGAGAAGTCAATTTGAGGTCGTATACCGTGAACCAATACCACCTGAATATTTAGGCTTTGCAAAAGATTGATATCTTGAACAAGCGCATAAAGTTGATTGTCTTGAATAATCTCACCACTAAATCCAATAACAAATGTTTTACCAGAAAACTCATTAATATATCTTGAAGACTCCCTGAATTGCTGTGTAAAGTCTTTATGCGATTTTATTGAGCTATTACTCTGTATGTCGTTAGTGAAAAAAACCTGTACCGACGTTCCTAGAACTTCTGCAATCTTCTGAAGCAAGGATACATTGATATTGAGCTCTCCTCGCTCAATACGGGACAAATTGCTTGGGCTTAAAGCTAACTTTTCTGCGAAAAGATCTAGGTTTAGTCCGTGCAATTTACGTAATTTCCGTATATTATTTCCAACTAATTTTTGCATAATATACAATATTATATAATTAAATCTATTTTACAATAAAAATATTGTATTTTATACAAAATCTCCATATTTATATTGCAATAAAGAAAGCATGGTAAGAGGTGCAGTTTCTGTTCTTAAGATTCTAGGACCAAGATTAATAGGAATAAAACCATGTTTTTCTGCACAAATGATTTCTTCATTAGCAAATCCTCCTTCAGGCCCGATCATAATATCAACTGATGAAGGACTAGCCATTGAGATAGAGTTGAGAGAGTGTTGAGCTAGGGGTGATAATATTAGCTTTAGGTGTTCTTTGGCCGAAATATTTTCATTAGACCAAAAAATATCTAATTTTTTTGGGACAAATATTTCAGGAACTTTTGATCTTCCGCATTGCTCGCAGGCAGACTGAATTATTTGTTTCCAATGAGATAATTTTTTTTCTGCGCGATCATCTTTTAATTTAATAATGCTCCGCTCACTATAAACCGGAATAATTGTGCTGACTCCTAACTCCACACTTTTTTGGATTATCCAGTCCATTTTTTCGTTAGATGAGATGGATTGTATTAACTTTATATCTAGAGCGGAATTTTTATGGTTTGCTATTTTTGACTGTATGATAACTTCCACATTTTTTTTATTTATACGGATAATTTCTGCAACATAATCGTAGACATCATTATTAAATAAAATAATTTTATCGGAGATCTTGAGCCTCATTACATTTGAGGCGTGGTGTGCGGCTACATCTGATAAATTAGTCATCTGTTGTAACTCTAATGTATCTGGATGGTAAAATCGTTTCATAATGTAGCTATTATTGGAGAATATACTATGGTTAGTTTAAATACGCCTATATGTGAGTTTGGGTGGCTAGCAAAGGATTTTAATTTGCTAGGGGTTGATGGCCAGCAATGGAATCTTTCTAAGGCAATGGGATTAAATGGGCTAGTAATCATGTTTATTTGCAATCATTGTCCATATGTTAAGGCTATTCTACCGCGTTTAGTTAGTGATTTAGGCGAATTAAAAAAAATAGGTATTAATACAATCGCTATTTCAAGTAATGACGTGATTAATTACCCCGACGACTCCTATGAATATATGCAAAAAATAAGCAGGGACAACCAATTTCACTTTCCTTACCTATTCGATGAAACTCAAGAGGTCGCAAAAAAATATAGCGCTATATGTACACCTGATTTTTTTGGATTTAATAACTTGTATGAACTTCAGTATCGCGGCCGTTTTGACTCTACCGGCCGAGGTGAGCCGCCGAAAGACAATCAGAAGGATCTTTATAATGCTATGAAATTGGTTGTAGAAACAGGCAAGGGCCCTAAAGCACAATTTTCTAGCATAGGCTGTTCTATTAAATGGAAATAGCTTCGCAACTAATTTAAACGTAACATAACTTGATTGAACCCTAAGTTTAGGGAATAATTTATGTTTCGTTTTAGAAATCGACTTCAAAAGCTTTTAGTCATTATTTAAATAACAAGCAAGTCATAAATTTGGGAGATAACATGGCAACACGACAAGATTTAGCAAACGCAATCAGAGCCTTATCAATGGATGCAGTTCAAAAAGCAAGCTCAGGTCATCCAGGGGCCCCAATGGGTATGGCAGAAATTGGAGAGGTGCTATGGAACCATCATATGGACCATAACCCAACGAATCCTGACTGGGCAGACCGCGATCGATTTATTCTATCAAATGGCCATGGCTCTATGCTGATTTATTCATTGCTCCATTTAACTGGTTACGACCTCCCAATGAAAGAGATTGAAAGTTTCCGTCAAATACATTCTGCATGTGCAGGGCACCCAGAATATGGTTATGCCCCAGGGATAGAAACTACAACTGGCCCCTTAGGCCAGGGTATAAGTAATGCTGTAGGTTTTGCTATGGCAGAAAAGTTAATGGCGAATCAATTTAATAAGCCTGGCCATGACATTGTTGATCATTACACCTATGCATTTATGGGTGATGGCTGTTTAATGGAGGGCGTTTCACATGAATCATGTGCGCTAGCTGGAACATGGGGCCTTGGAAAATTAATTGCTTTTTGGGATGATAATGGCATCTCAATCGATGGTCATATTGAGGGTTGGTACACCGATGATACTGCAGCTAGATTCGAGGCATATGGCTGGCATGCAATAAGAGGTGTTGACGGGCATAATCCTGAAGCGATTGATAAGGCTATTCAGGAAGCAAAAAAAATTACAGATAAGCCAACTATCATATGTTGTAAAACTATTATCGGTAAGGGATCACCTAACAAAGCTGGATCTCATGATTGTCATGGAGCGGCATTAGGTGAAGAAGAGGTAGCTTTGGTGAGAAAAGAAATTGGGTGGGAGCATGCTCCATTTGTTATTCCTCAGGATGTTTATGATGGCTGGAATCAAAAAGACAAAGGGCAGGCGAAAGAAGATGCTTGGAACACTAAGTTTAGTGCCTACGCAAAGGAATTTCCAGAGCTAGCGGCTGAATTTAAAAGGAGAATGGCTGGCGACTTGCCTGCTGATTGGGACAAAATTTCTTCAAGTATTATCAGTGAAGCCAATGAAAAAGCAGAAAAGGTAGCCACTAGAAAAGCATCACAAAATGTTATTACTGCGCTTGCACCATCATTACCTGAATTTCTTGGTGGTTCAGCGGATTTAACAGGATCAAATCTGACTAGCTGCCCAAGCTTCGAGCATGTGAGTGGTTCTAAGCCAGGTAATTATATATCTTACGGTGTCCGAGAATTTGGTATGGCGGCTATTATGAATGGCATGGCACTTCATGGAGGTTTCTTGCCTTTTGGTGGAACGTTCCATATGTTTAGTGACTATATGAGAAATGGTATGCGTATGGCGGCGTTAATGAAACAGCGCGTTGTATTTGTATTGACGCACGACTCCATAGGTCAAGGCGAAGATGGCCCAACTCATCAACCCATAGAAACAACAGCTGGATTAAGGTATATACCACGTATGGAAGTTTGGCGTCCATGTGATGCAACCGAAACTGCAACTGCATGGATTGCTGCTGCAGAAAATGCCGAAAACCCAACAAGCTTGGTCCTAAGCCGCCAGGGCATGGGATTTAATGCAAGAAACGATGAGCAAATTGCAAATATTAAAAAAGGCGGCTATATTTTATCCGATTGTGCTGATGCTAAAGTCATTCTAATAGCCACTGGCTCTGAAGTTGATTTAGCAATTGGAGCCCAGGCATCACTAAAAGAAGAAGGAATTAATGCCCGCGTAGTTTCTATGCCTTGTACACAAGCATACGATCGTCAAGACCAGTCTTATAAGGATAGCGTGCTTACCCCAGGTGTTAAGCGTGTTTCAGTAGAGGCCGGTGTAACAGACTTCTGGAGAAAGTATATTGGCCTAGATGGAGCTGCAGTTGGTATTGATACCTACGGAGAGTCTGCTCCTGGTAAAGTAGTGCTTGAGCATTTTGGCTTCACTGTTGACAATGTTGTTGCAACTGCTAAGTCTATACTGTAATTTTATTCAATCTCATAATAAGGATGCTTAAACTAATAAGCATCCTTATTTTTTAAATAGAGGTTAATTGTTATGGCGATAAATATTGCAATTTCAGGTTTTGGAAGAATTGGAAGATTGGTTCTCCGTGCAATTTATGAGAAAAATTATCAAGATGTCAGAGTTGTTGCGATTAATGCGCCAAGGGGGGATATTTCAAGCAATATTCATCTTTTAAAATATGATACAGCGCACGGAAGGTTTGATGCGGATGTCGAGGTAGGTGAAAAGAGTTTTACCATTAATGGCGATAAAATCGAGGTGCTTGCTAGTAGAGACCCTTCACAGTTAAATTGGGGGAATCACAGCGTCGACCTAGTTATGGAGTGCACAGGTGCTTTTAGGAGCAAAGCATCAAATATGCCCCACATTAAAAACGGTGCAAAAAAGGTATTAATTTCTTCTCCTGGAGATGATGATGTCGATGCAACGATAGTTTACGGCGTTAATCATGAAATTCTAAAAAGTCATCATACCGTGGTCTCCAATGCATCATGCACCACTAACGGATTAGCTCCAATCGCCAAGGTTATAGAAGATGGTATTGGTATTGAATCAGGCCTTATGAACACAATTCATTCCTACACAAACGATCAGTCCTTGTTGGATAACATGCACACCGATATAAGACGGGCAAGGGCTGCTAATGTGTCTATGATCCCAACAAAGACCGGTGCTGCTGCTGCCATAGGCCTTGTTATTCCTTCACTAAAAGGAAAAATGGATGGGGTTGCTATTAGAGTGCCAACCAACAATGTATCACTAGTAGATTTAACTTTAATAACTAAAAGAAAAACTACAAAAGAAGAAATTAACCAATTAATGAGAGAGGCATCTGAAACTAGTCTTGATGGAATTTTAGTTTATAACGACCAACCTTTGGTATCTGTTGATTTTAACCACACCTCTGCCTCATGCTACTTTGATTCAACTTTAACTAAAGTCAGCTCAAACGGAAAGTTAATTAAGATATTTGGTTGGTATGATAATGAGTGGGGATTTAGTTGCCGAATGATTGATACGGCAGTCGCGATGATGAAGGCATAGATATATATGTCAATTCTTAACATCAATGACGTTGATTTAAGGAACAAAAAAGTTTTAATTCGTTCAGACCTTAATGTGCCCTTAATGGAGGGCCACATAACCTCAGATAAGCGCATCCAAGCATCCATACCAACTATTCAGCATGCAATAAATCAAGGTGCTAGAGTCATGGTTACTTCCCACTTAGGACGCCCTATAGAGGGTAAATATTCCGAAGAAAATTCATTACAGCCTATTGCTGAATATTTGGGTGGGTTGCTTCTTTGTCCAGTACGGTTACAAAAAAATTGGGTGGAGGAGAAATTCGCCGTCAATACTAACGAATTAGTTGTGCTCGAAAACTGCCGTTTCAATGTAGGTGAATCAGAAAATAATGAAATTTTAGCAAAAAAATACGCATCTCTTACCGATATATTTATTATGGATGCTTTTGGAACCGCACATAGAAAGCAAGCATCAACCTATGGAGTGGCAGAATTTTCATCCATAGCGTGTGCAGGTTTTTTGTTTGCAAGTGAGTTAGAAGCGCTTGAAAAAGTTATGACCAATACCCAAAGCCCTATGATTGCCGTTGTGGGCGGAAGCAAAGTATCAACAAAATTAAGCCTATTAGATTCCTTGTCAGATAAAGTAGACCAGCTAATTTTAGGTGGAGGAATCGCCAATACTTTTTTGAAGGCACAGGGTTATGAAATCGGTCAATCATTATTTGAGCCAAACTTTATACCTCAAGCGGAAAAAATTATACGTAAGTTACAAGCTCGAGGAGCCTCGCTTCCAATATTAAGAGACGTAGTGTGTGGAAAACAATTTGATCCAAACGAGCCGGCCATTGTAAAACAAATAGATCAAGTAATGTCTGACGATATGATTTTTGATTTAGGCCCGAAATCTATGCAGATTATTATAGAGATGATTAAAAGTGCTAAGACTATTCTCTGGAATGGCCCTCTAGGGGTTTTTGAGCACTCTCAATTCTCTCAAGGTACGGAGTTATTAGCAAAATCTATAGCAAAATCTACTGGGTATTCCCTTGCTGGTGGTGGAGACACAATATCTGCTATTCAAATGTTTGGGGTAGAAAATGATATTTCATATATTTCAACCGCCGGCGGTGCTTTCTTAGAATTTGTCGAAGGAAAAAAATTACCTGCCATTGAAATTCTTGAAGCTAGAGCAAGCTGATATGGTTTTACTTAATTCATCTATCAAAAGCCTATCGTTAATTCATCAAGGCAAGGTACGTGATATTTACGACATTGACCAGAATAAGATGTTGATTATCACCACCGATCGTCTATCCGCGTTCGATGTCATTATGGGCGAACCGATTCCTCACAAAGGAGAAGTTCTCACGCAGATGGCGAATTTCTGGTTCGATCATCTTAAAAATATACCAAACCATCTCACGCATGAGAATCCTGAGGACTATGTTTTGATAGATGAGATTGATCAGGTCAAAGGACGTGCTGTAGTGGTCAAAAAACTCAGGCCTATCCCAATAGAAGCAATCGTCAGGGGTTATATCATTGGCAGCGGCTGGAAAGAGTATCAAGCAAGTCAGAGTATCTGTAATATCAGCTTACCTGAGGGTCTTAAACAAGCGGATAAATTACCACAAGCACTTTTTACTCCATCGAATAAAGCCGATCAAGGTCAGCATGACGAGAATATCACTTTAGAACATTGCAGACAGTTACTGGGAGATGATTTAACACAAAAAATCAGTGAAATGAGTATCTCGATTTATATCAGGGCAGCTGAGTTAGCTAAATCTAAAGGTATTATCATTGCTGATACCAAATTCGAGTTTGGTTTAGATAGCAATAACCAAGTTACTTTAATGGATGAGGTTTTAACTCCAGACTCATCACGTTTTTGGCCTGAAAAAAGTTACCGTGTTGGTATGTCCCCCCCAAGTTATGACAAGCAATATGTTAGGGACTGGCTTGAGACACAAGACTGGAATAAACAAGCTCCAGCACCAACATTACCAAAAACTGTTATTGATGAAACTTCTAATAAATATCGTGAAGCCTTTGAAAAAATTACAGGTAAAAAAATTAGTTAGTTATGCTACCTTGGCTATCCAAGCTTTCTACTGAAAGGTTAATAGCGCTATCATTAATATTTACTGGGGGAGTCAACCTACTAATTTTTGCTTTTGATATTAATGGAGCGTCCGCACTGAAGTCAATGCAAACCAGCAGTTTTTTCCCATCCTCAAAGTTGATAGGTACGGTTTGGACATTGCTTATTGTTATCCTGAGTTACAGCTTTTCTTCTGTCAGTGTAAAATCACCACAGATAGCAAAACATATATTAGGCCTATTTTTCTTATGCGTACTATATCCTTTTTATACACTGGGATTTTCGTCAGTAATGCTAATGTTTATCGGGAATACTTTGACTGTGGCATACAGTTTTTTTTTAGCTCTATTGCTGTTCACTAAGTTTAAAAAAGAGGCAAGCTTTGTTTGCTTAATTACCTTATGGGTAATGTATGTAACGATCTTGATGATTGATTTACACAGATTTGGTTAAAAAAAAACCTGCTTTTCAGCAGGTTTTTTTAATAAGCATCAAACCTACAAGATTGGAACTATTAATAGCGCCACAATGTTAATAATTTTAATTAGTGGATTGATAGCTGGGCCCGCTGTATCTTTATAAGGGTCACCTACTGTATCACCAGTTACTGAAGCTTTATGTGCCTCAGAACCCTTACCACCATGATTACCATCTTCGATATACTTTTTGGCATTATCCCACGCACCACCACCGGTACACATTGATATAGCCACGAATAGACCGGTAACAATTGTTCCCATTAGCAATCCACCTAGCGCTTGAGGGCCAAGGAACACACCAACCAAGACAGGAACCGCAACAGGAAGAATTGACGGAATAACCATTTCCTTAATTGCTGCAGTGGTTAATAAATCAACAGCTCTTTCATAATCAGGCTTACCTTTCCCTGTCATAATTCCTTTGATGGTTTTGAACTGCCTTCTTACTTCTTCTACAACTGCTGAAGCTGCTCGACCTACTGCTTCCATGGCCATAGCTGCAAACAGGAAGGGTATGAGGCCACCAATAAATAGACCAATAATTACCATTGGCTCACTTAAATCAAATGATGCCACAATATTATAATGATCAAGTTTGTGAGTATAGTCAGCAAATAGAACTAATGCAGCCAGTCCAGCAGAACCAATCGCATAACCTTTTGTTACGGCTTTTGTCGTATTACCTACCGCATCTAGTGGGTCGGTAATGTCGCGTACTTTCTGAGGTAGGCCAGACATCTCAGCAATACCACCGGCATTATCAGTAATAGGGCCGTAAGCGTCAAGAGCTACAATAATACCTGCCATACTTAGCATAGATGTTGCAGCAATTGCGATGCCATAGAGGCCAGCATAACTATAGGAAGCATAAATAGCAGCACAAACGGATAATACTGGAAGGGCCGTTGATTTCATTGAAATACCAATACCAGCAATGATGTTGGTTGCATGACCTGTTTCAGAAGCTTTAGCTATGTGCCTAACAGGCTTGTATTCAGTACCTGTATAGTATTCAGTAATTCCGACTAACAAAGCCGTAAGAACTAGTCCAACAATAGATGCGTAAAAGAGATTTATTGCTGGGGTTACCACACCTTCAATAGTTATTCCTTGTGGGAACATATCAAGTGTTACAAAGTAAAATGCAACTGCTGAGAGAATCCCTGCAACCGCAAGGCCTCTGTATAGTGCCGGCATAACGTTTACCATTTTAGAGTTCGCTCGCACAAAGAAACAACCAATGATCGATGCAACAATAGAAACCGCACCAAGCATAAGTGGGTAAAGTACACCGTTTACATCTGAAACCATTAAGGTACCTAAGACCATGGTAGCGATAATTGTCACTGCATAAGTCTCAAATAAGTCAGCTGCCATTCCTGCACAATCACCAACATTATCACCTACGTTATCTGCAATCACTGCAGGATTTCTAGGGTCATCTTCTGGTATGCCTGCCTCAACTTTTCCTACAAGATCAGCACCTACGTCAGCACCTTTAGTAAAAATACCACCACCCAGTCTGGCAAAAATGGATATTAGTGACGATCCAAATGCTAAGCCAATAAGAGGATTAAGCGCTTCGGTAGAAGTAATAGAAGCTCCACCAAGGTATTGAAAAAATCCAGCAACACCTAAAAGCCCCAAACCAACAACTAACATTCCTGTAATTGCACCACCCTTAAAGGCAACATCAAATGCTTGAGGCAAGCCTTTTGTAGCTGCTTGGGCTGTCCTAACGTTTGCGCGCACTGAAACGTTCATGCCAATAAAACCACACAAACCTGAAAGTACTGCACCTATAACAAATCCAATAGCAGTAGCTTGATCAATAAAATACCCTACAAGCACAGCCAGTATAATACCTACGACCGCAATAGTTTTGTATTGGCGTGCAAGGTAGGCTGAAGCTCCTTTTTGGATTGCTTCGGCGATACTTTTCATTTTTGCATTGCCAGCAGGCAAACCAATAATCCATTTTGACATTACAGCGCCATAAAGAACGGCAAGAATGGCTGCTCCCAAGGCAATTTGAACTACACTAAATTCAGTTATTGACATATTTCCTCCAATTTAAAAATTTTCATTTCAATCCCTCTTACTTGTATTGCTTGCTCGAGGTCCAAAAATAATGCGACATTATACCTGTTTTAAAAGTAAGTCCCAAACGCTTTGGATAAAATATTTATAGCAAATGAAATTATTGTAATGCCATAGAAACTCCGATGATAAGCAAAAGGCTGGCAAACCAATGTTTCGCTCTAGCATCAGATATTTTTAGCAACCACCCAGCAGATAAGTTAACAAAAACTAAGCTGGGAAGAGTTAAAAATATTATCGCTGGAATATATATATAGCCAAACAAAGGAATATTATTGTGTTCCATTGATGACGAACTAATAAAAACTGTAATTGAGGCAAAAAGTCCTATAAAAAAACCGAACGCACTCGATGTTCCAATGGCTAACCTTGAGGGCACGTTATATTTAATAAGATAGGGGGTAAATAATGTTCCCCCTCCAATACCAAGAATACTAGAGATCATTGAGAAAAATAATCCAACAAAATTAGTCCATAGCAAACCTGGCAACTTAGGTTTTTTTTGGGTAACGTTGCTATTAAAAAGTCGATAAGCAATAAATAGAGTGAAGAGGATGAATACATTTTTAAGGTAATCACCGGGGATTACCTTAAAAAAATAGCCTGTAAAAATTGATCCAATAATCAGCCCCAATAAAAATTTTTTTATGATCTTGTAGTCAATATTAGTATTTTTAGTATGAGCATATACAGCCATAGCCCCAGTCATAATCATTGAAGCTAATGACGTACTAATTGCTATCAAAATAGCTTGGTCTGATGGTATTTTTGAAAAATATATTAGAGAATAGGTCACTACCGGCACAATAAGCAGACCCCCTCCTAAACCAAATAATCCCGCAACAATTCCTATAAATATTCCAGAAAATAAAAAAATAATAATTTCAATCATGCGTTATTTTTTTAAAATAGCCGAAATAGTTTTTTTAAGAGGAGAGGGGTTTAATTTTTTTGACAAATCACGCAACCTTGAAATGCCTTCCATAGGAATACCGTCACCTGGCTTGCCTATTAATTTATTAGCTACATTAACCCTAACCTTAATAGAGGAAATATGCTTATCTTTATCCAGCTGAGGATTTATTTTTTTTATTATATCCCTACTCATCAATTTAATTTTATGTGCAAACGCATTTGATGGTGCAGATAAGAAAAGAATGCCTTTGGTAAATTTGGTCACCTTAAAAAGATTGACCATATTATTTGGTAAAATATCGTCAATTGTATGTTGAAATAAATCGACCTCAATTTTCTTTTCAAGTAAATCAGAAAAAAAGTCTTTTTCGAATAACTTTTTTATAGGTTCCATACTATAATGCTACCTTATTTTTGAATAATTTTTTCATTCGATGAAGATAATCTTTATAGCTAAACCTCATAAGAAACCGATAAACTTGCATGTAGAATTTATTGCCGCACTAACATTACTAGTTATCTTTGTTGTTGCTTATATAGCATACCAATTAGGAGCTGTATCGGCGGATAAGATTGGTCTTGTAGACGGAAGAATAGGAGTAGAAATACCACTAAATGACGAATCGGTTTCTGCATCCAACTATGAAGATAATTTAAATGCCTACATTACACAAATAGCGGAGCTTCATACGCGCCTTATCAATCTAGATAGACAAACCGAGAGAATTCAAGACGTAATGAAAAGGCAGTTGGTTGGGGGAAAGAAGCTACCAAATCTCAGTAAAAAAGACAAACTTAATGGTAAAGGAGGCCCATTCATTAATGATGAGCTTACAGAAAAGGATATCACCCTGGCGATTAATACGCTTATGGAAAAAGTAGAGATTCGGGAAGATTTATATAATAAAATGGAAGCGATGATGCTAAAGCAATCGGTTCTTAAGAATACCCTTCCTTCCTTGTATCCTGTTGATGTACCATACAGATCTTCTAGTTATGGATGGCGACACGATCCTATACTTGGAATTAGAGCTTTTCATAGCGGATTAGATTTTAGTGCCGCAACTGGAGAGCCAATTAAAGCCACAGCCAGCGGGATTGTAACTGCCTCTGGTATCGCACCCGACTATGGTAAGTTTATCAAGATCAATCATGGCGATGGATTGGAAACAAGGTATGCACATGCATCAAAACTTTTGGTTAAAGAGGGTGATATTGTTTCAAAAGAACAGATAATAGCTTTGGTTGGAAGTACAGGAAGATCTACAGGACCTCATTTACATTACGAGATACGACTCCGTGGTCAGTCTTTAGACCCACGACAATATATTAAGAAATAAAATTACATTATGTTAAAAAAAATTATTGGCACCTTTTTTGGAAGTAGGAACGATAGACTCCTGAAAGAATATACAGCGAAAGTAGCAAAAATTAATGCGCTAGAGCCGAAGATAAAAAAATTAAAAGACAATGACTTTCCAAAGAAAACTATCGAATTAAAAAATAGATTTAATCAAGGCGAGGCATTAGATACCTTGCTAATTGAAGCCTTTGCGCATGTAAGAGAAGCTGGCATTAGATCGCTTGGCATGCGCCATTTCGATGAGCAACTCCTGGGGGCTATGGCACTTCATGATGGAAAAATATCTGAAATGCGAACCGGTGAAGGAAAAACATTAGTAGCAACCTTAGCAGTTTATCTAAATGCTCTGAGTGGGAATGGAGTACATGTAGTAACAGTCAACGACTACCTTGCGAAAAGAGATGCCGAATGGATGGGAAAACTGTACAACTTTCTTGGATTAGAAGTTGGAATTAACCTCTCCCGCATGCCAGCAGAGGAGAAAAAAAATGCTTACGAAGCTGACATAACCTATGGAACCAATAATGAATTTGGATTTGATTACCTTAGAGATAACATGGTTTACAGTCCTGGGGAGAGAGTACAAAAACCATTAAATTTTGCGGTAGTAGATGAGGTAGACTCAATTTTAATCGATGAAGCAAGAACCCCGCTAATTATTTCAGGCCAATCAGAAAACAATACTGACCTTTATCTTAAAATTGACAAAATCATCCCTTATCTAGTGCGACAGGAAAAAGAAGATGCCGAAGGAGACTTTTGGATTGATGAGAAAGCACACCAAGCCATTCTTTCGGAAAAAGGACATGAAAAAACTGAAGAACTGCTTTTAGAGATGGGTATTTTGACGAAGGGCTCTAATTTATACGATGCTACAAACATTAGCCTTCTTCATCACGTTAATTCGGCATTAAAAGCACACTATCTATTCATCAAGGATAAAGATTATGTAGTGAAAGATGGCTCTATAACGATAGTGGATGAATTTACTGGACGAATGATGCCTGGAAGAAGATGGTCTGATGGGCTCCATCAGGCTGTAGAAGCAAAAGAGGGCGTAGTTATTCAGAAAGAAAATCAAACTATGGCCAGCATCACATTTCAGAATTATTTTAGAATGTATAGCAAGCTTGCAGGCATGACTGGAACGGCGGACACAGAAGCGGAAGAGTTTAATCAGATTTACAATCTTGAAACAATCATTATTCCCCCTCATCGTCCAACAATCAGAAATGACAAGATGGATAAAATTTATCGTACTTCAGAAGAAAGATATCAAGCGGTCCTTGACGATATTATTGACTGCAATAAAAGATTACAACCAGTTCTTGTGGGTACAACATCGATTGAAAACTCTGAATTAATCTCAAATCGCCTTACTAAGGCAAAATTGAAGCACCAGGTATTAAATGCCAAACAACACGAAAAAGAAGCTCATATTATTAGTCAGGCAGGACAACCTGGAATGATTACGATTGCAACCAATATGGCGGGAAGAGGAACAGACATTGTTCTTGGAGGAAATACCGATGCCGAAATTATAGAGATAGAGAATAATAACAAAATAAAAGGTGATAAAAAATCACAAAAAATTAAAGACTTAATGGCTGCATGGAAGTTAAGAAATATAAAGGTATTAGATGCGGGAGGATTACATATTATTGGAACAGAAAGACATGAATCAAGAAGAGTTGACAATCAGTTGCGAGGTAGGTCGGGACGTCAAGGAGATCCGGGATCAAGTGCCTTTTACCTGTCACTAGAAGATTCACTACTAAGAATTTTTGCTTCAGAGCGTATAGCTTCTATTATGGAGAAGCTTAATATGCCTGAAGGAGAAGCTATTGAGCATAAGTGGGTAAATCGTTCTATTGAGGGCGCTCAAAAAAAAGTAGAGGCAAGAAACTTCGATATAAGGAAGCAATTGCTAGAGTATGATGACATTCCTAATCAGCAGAGAAAGGTTATTTATGAACAAAGAAATGACATTCTGGATAATGCTGATCTTAAGGAGACTGTGGATGGGATTATTGGAGATGTTCTTGAGCAAACAGTCTATGAATACATTCCACTAGAAAGTATTGAAGAGATGTGGGATATTCCTGCTTTGGAAAAAAGGCTTCAAGCCGATTACGCTATTAAAATTACCATCAGTAAATTACTGAAAGACGACCAAAATATTGCTGTCGAAGACATTGCAAGTCATATAAAGCAGAAAGGGCTTGAGCTTTATCGCCTTAAAGAAAAGTTAGCAGGTAAAGAAGCCTTACAACATTTCGAAAGATCAATCACGCTACAAATCTTTGATCACCATTGGAGAGCTCACCTCTCATCCCTTGACAATCTTAGGCAGGGTATTGGCTTAAGAGCATACGGACAAAAAGATCCTAAGCAGGAATTTAAGAAAGAGGCTTTTGTGTTGTTTGAGCAGTTACTAGAGACAATTAAGTTTGAAATTACACGGGTGTTAATGCTTGTCTCGGTTAAAGACGAGAATGAAGCTAAAAAAATTGACAAAAAAAATCAAGAAGCTATAAGTGCTGCTCAGACAGAGAAATCATCTACCTTAGCTGGTACTGATAAAAATACTGACAAGAAGGTGGGAAGAAATGAACCATGCCCGTGCGGTAGTGGGAAGAAATACAAACATTGCCATGGTATATTAAATTAAAGATGTCAGATTTGATTGATCAGACTGTTGAGTCCCCATGCGTAGGCGTTTGTCAATATAACGATGAAGAGTTTTGCTCGGGATGCTTTCGCACCGCATACGAGATATCTGAATGGTCAATGATGTCAAAAGAAACAAAGCGCAAGGTTATCGAACTTTTACCATCAAGAATGGAGGAGCTGTTTTAGAGCTTACCTTTAAATTCACACTGCTGGTAAATAACACATTGTGAACATAAGGGTTTTTGTGCTTTGCAAATATACCTTCCGTGCAGGATGAGTAGGTGATGAGCGTCAACTAGGTATTCATTTGGAGTCAGTTTGGTTAGACGTTTTTCAACTTCTAATGGATTTTTTCCCTTAGCAAGATTAATCCTATTTGCTAGTCGGAATATATGAGTGTCTACTGCTATGACAGGTTCTCCAAAAATAGTATTCAAAATTACATTTGCAGTTTTACGTCCGACCCCTGGGAGCTCTTCCAATAACTCTCTATTATGTGGTACATTCCCAGCATGATTTTTTTGGATTATGCTGCTCGTTTCAAGAATATTTTTTGCCTTTGTTTTATAAAGCCCAATAGTTTTTATATACAATTCAATTTCATTTAGGGATAGCTCGCTTAATTTTTTTGCTGTACCAGCATTGGCAAATAAGGGCTGCGTTGCCTTATTGACTGATATGTCCGTAGCTTGAGCGGATAAGATAACAGCGATGAGCAGTTGAAAAGGCGAATTATATAACAGCTCGGTTTTGGCTTCTGGTATCGATTTTTTTAGAAGAGAAAAGATTTCACTTCTTTTTTGTGCATTCACAATGATTATTTTTTTTGATTGATGTAATTGGTCAAGGCTATTAAAAGCGCCAAACCTAAAAATGCCCCGGGAGGTAAAAGTGCTAACAAAAAGCCATGAGTGCTATCAAAGAATTGAATGCTAACAATTTTCCACGACTCTCCAAAGATAAGGTCGAATCCAGAGAATAATGACCCCTTTCCTAATATTTCGCGCATAGCTCCAAGAATAGCCAAGACTATGCACAAGCCCAAGCCCATAAAGAAACCATCGTAGAGTGATGGTAAGGTTGAATTTTTTGATGCAAAGGATTCCACTCTTGCTAGGACGATACAGTTTGTTACAATCAAGGGAATAAATATGCCTAATGCTTTGTATAGAGGCTCGGCAAATGCATGAATACTGAGATCAATAATAGTTACCAAGGCAGCAACCACCAAAATAAATACAGGAACGCGAATCTCTTCAGGAATCCATCTTCTTATAGGGGCAATAGAACCATTAGATGCAACCATAACCAGCATGGTTGCAATACCTAAGCTCACCCCATTAACTACAGTAGTCGTTACAGCTAATGTCGGACATAGCCCTAAAAGCTGGATAACCCCCGGGTTTTGTTTCCACAAACCATCATTTATCGATTTACTTAACATTAGTTAACACCAATTGAGCTTTATTCTCTTTAAAAAAAAGCAGTGCATTATGGACAGCTTTAATTGCTCCTCTTGCTGTAATGGTGGCACCGGCCATATAGTCGAAATCCCCCCTATCCTTTTTTACTGCCCAACGGGCAGAAGGTTTGTCACTTAAGTTCAATCCTTGGAAGGCTAAAATCCAATTACTTTTTTCTATATCAATGTAATCTCCTAATCCTGGAGTTTCTTGATGTTTAACTACTCTTGAACCAATAATTTCTCCATCCGAGCTGATTCCAACCAATAAAATAATATCGCCACTATAACCATCAGGCGCTCGAGATTCCAAAACAACAGCCCTGACTTTATTTTGGTACCTTGCAACATATGCTTTGCCATTTTTTTTATTTTTTAAGTATACGTTAGGGGGGATATCAATAAAATCCGTATCTAAATTGTTGTCATATTCCTTGCCACCAATCACCTGGAGTAAAAGCCGCTGCTTTGCCTCAGCTTCACTTTTTAATATGACAGGATTAGAAAATTCAAAAAAAATAGCAAGCAAGGATGCAAAAAGCATTCCAAAAATACTCATCACTAAAATTGTCTGACCGACAATGCTATATTTTTTCAAAAAACTAGTCATGCCCAAAAACCTTTGGTTGGGTTAAATTGTCAATGAGTGGCACACAGATATTCATAAATATCACAGCAAAAGCAATACCCTCTGGGTACCCCCCAAACACTCTAATGACGTAAACAAGAATAGCTACCATAAAAGCAAACCATAACTTACCTTTTGGAGTAGTTGGGCCGCTCACGGGGTCTGTAAGAATAAAGAATGCGCATAAGATGGTCCCGCCATTCAATAAATGAAATGTAACTGATGAGAAATTATTAGGATCAACAAAATGAAAGAAGCCTGAAATAAATGCAAGGCTTAGTAGGTAGGTTACCGGCAAATGCCATGAAATAATTTTTTTGTATAGAAGGCCGACACCGCCTAGAAGGTATCCCAGAGATACTATCTGTGTACTGGTAAGATTTGTTGAAGTGGAAATAGAGGCGATGGAAATATCCGGAAGAATTTGTCCTTGGAGCAGCTCGGTTTTAACGTAATCTAGTGGAGTAGCTGATGTTAGCCCATCACCCACCACCTCAAGGCCATAGAAAAAAATTTGAAATGCCTGGCCAATTGATTCCAGGCTTAGACTATTCTCTATGGGAGATGGCCATTTAGTCATAAGCGCGGGAAAGGATATCAGTAATACTGCATAACCAATCATTGCTGGATTGAATATATTTGAGCCCAACCCCCCATAAAAATGCTTAGCTATAACTATAGTAAATAGTGTCCCAACTACGATGATCCACCATGGCGCAATCGATGGTATGGACAGAGCTAAAAGCCATGCAGCAACAAGAGCGCTACCATCATATAAGTATACCTTTGGTGGCAACTTTCTTATTTTAAGGACAAGGTACTCGGCAAGAATAGCGGTGATGGATGCCGCGACAAGGTTGAGAAGAACGCCTACACCAAAATAGTGGACATAGAATACAAGGCCTGGAATTAAAGCTAAAATAACTAGCAACATAATGCTAGTTACAGACGAAGATTTTTGGATGAAAGGGGACTGTTGATTAATCATTATTTCTCAGAAACCTCTTCATTTTTTATGCGTTCAAGCGCCTCAGTGATAGCTTTCCTTTTTTCATCAATGACTTTAGACTTTTCATCAGAGCTAGTGTTTGCTTTCCTTTCCGCAACTTTTTTTGCTCTTTCCTCTTTTTCACGTTGTAATCTGTGTAGTCGAAAATCATTTCTTTCTCGGGCAATATCCGCCTCCTCTTTTGCATGGCGTTCGCCAATTATTTCGCTCTTAGCATATCTGTAGTATTGAACTAAGGGTATGTTGCTAGGACAGACGTAAGAACAACATCCACATTCAATGCAGTCAAACAAATTGTAGTTCTCTGCTTTTTCGAACTGATTAGATTGGGAGAACCAAAATAGTTCTTGTGGCTGAAGTGTTACAGGGCAGGCATCCGCACACCTAGCACACCTAATACATGGAAGCACAGGGCTATTATTTTCCACCATTTCTGACCCAGCATTAATGACACAATTCATGGCCTTCGTTACTGGAACATTTACCGAAGGTAATTTAAATCCCATCATCGGCCCGCCCATAATGAAAGAGCTGGACTTTTTGATTACCCCACCAGCATCAACTATCAAGTCAGATAAAGGTGTACCAAAAAGTACTTCATAATTATTTGGGGCGGTTACATTGCCAGTGATGGTAATAATTCTGCTAATAGATGGCTCACCAAGATTGATAAAATTGTATAAAGCAACAATGGTTGCGACATTGAACATCTGTATTCCATACTCCGCCGATCTTTTACCTTTTGCTATCTGAGTTCCTGTTAATAAGTATATGAGCCGCTTAGCATCTCCGCTAGGATAAATGGTTGGTACTACCTTTATGGAAATATGCTCATCTTTTTTTACCAGTACGGTTAATTTTTCTATAGCTTCTGGCTTATTATCCTCAATGCCAATAATGGCATTTTCCGCACCTAACAAATGAAGCACAAGTCTTATCCCTTCGATAAGGTCAACCGACTTTTCCCTCATAAGCATATCGTCACAGGTTATGTAGGGTTCACATTCAGCAGCATTAACAACCAGAGTTTTAATTTCATTATTGTTGTTATGCAGTTTAAGGTGAGAAGGAAAAGTGGCCCCACCAAGCCCAACAATACCTGAGCTGTATATTTTTTTGATAGTTTCTTCACGCCCTATTTTTTTCCAGTTCACTGGATCTTTTTTTATCCACGTATCTTTGCCATCTGGAATTAATGTCACACAATAATCTGGGAGTCCTGACGGATGAGGAATAGATTGTTTTTCTACAGAGACGATGATGCCAGAGGTGGGCGCATGGATTGCTGCAGAAACATTGCCATCAGCTTCCGCGATAAGCTGCCCCTTTAAAACTTTTTCACCTAAATTTACTTTTAACTTAGCTACCCGACCAACATGTTGGCGCAATGGCAGAATTAGCTTCTTAGGCATACTTATTTTTTTTATTGGATGAGAGGTAGAAACGGTTTTTCTTGTATCTGTCTTAATCCCACCATTAAACTTAAAAATTTTGTCTACAATACTCAAGGGCTGACTCTTTGTTTTTGATTTTTTATACTAAATACTGGGTATTTCCATTTCCAATTTTCCGTATTTTCCTGAAGCGCTACCATATCAATACAATCAACCGGACAAGGAGGGAGGCAAAGCTCGCAACCTGTACATTCTTTTTCTATAATTGTGTGCATATGTTTGGCCGCACCTAATATAGCATCTACAGGACAAGCCTGTATGCATAATGTGCATCCTATACAGGTGCTCTCATCAATAACGGCAATTGATTTAGGCTTGGTGTTTCCATGCTCTTCATTTAAAGGCTTGTATTCAACCCCCAGCAACTCTGCAAGCCTTCGAACGCCATCATCCCCTCCAGGAGGACATTGATTAATGTCTGCTTCTCCTTTTGCTATTGCGGTTGCGTAGGGTTTACAGCCAGGATAGCTGCATTGGCCACACTGGGTCTGTGGAAGGATTGAATCAATCTTGTCAATAATAGGATCGCCCTCTACCTTGAACTTTATCGATGAAAAACCCAAGATACTTCCTATTATTAATGCGAGAAATAGAACAATTAGGACTGAAGTAAGCATTAGCGGTCCAGTCCTATAAAACCCATAAATGCAAGGCTCATTAAGCCAGCGGTTGTCATTGCAATAGCACTTCCTTTAAAGGGAAGGGGGACATTCGCACCGTCTAATCTCTCTCGCAATGAAGCAAATAAAATCAACACAATAGAAAATCCTATTGCTCCCCCAAAACCAAAAAAAGCTGATTCAAGAAGGGTATGACTTGCTTGAGCATTGAGGAGAGGGATGCCGAGCACTGCACAATTAGTCGTTATTAGTGGTAAAAATATCCCCAGCATTCTATATAGGAAAGGGAAGTTCTTTTCCATTAACATCTCCGTAAATTGAACTACCGCAGCAATAACCACTATGAAGGTTAAGGTTCTCAGGTAAACAAGATCATTTGGCTCTAGCAAATAATGATTGATCGCCCAGCTTGTCATCGAGCCAATTGTCAAAACAAAAGCTGTCGCAGCCGACATGCTAACCGAGGTCTCAAGTTTTTTTGAAACACCCATAAAAGGGCACAAGCCTAGTATTTTAGTCAATACAATATTATTAACTAAGACAGTGCTAATGATGATTAGTAGGTAGTTATTTGTCATTCCAATAATTATAGAGTAATACTTATTCTTATGCCTGTGAATAAGTATTAAAATGTTTATAATGTGCAAATATAACAAAACATTAATATA
>DGAZ01000028.1:0-5776 GCA_002384685.1 Methylophilales bacterium UBA4017
TTTTTACGTTTTTTTGCAGATACATTTTTTTCTAAACGCTATGGTCATCGTGCTGTTGTTTTAGAAACGGTCGCCGCCGTCCCTGGTATGGTTGCAGGCATGTGGATTCATTTAAAATGCTTACGAAAAATGCAGAGTGACCGAGGTTGGATTAAAATTCTTCTTGATGAAGCCGAAAATGAAAGGATGCATCTTATGACTTTCATAGAAATTGCTAAACCTAACTGGTTTGAAAGAGGCTTAATTCTTTTTGCTCAAGCTCTTTTTTGGCATTTTTATTTTATTCTTTATGTATTTTTTCCTCGAACAGCTCATCGTCTAGTTGGCTATTTTGAAGAAGAAGCTGTTATTAGCTATACAGCTTACTTGGAGCAAGTAGAAAACGACCTGTCTCTCAATGTTGCAGCACCACAAATTGCTATAAATTACTGGAAGCTTAAACCTGAGGCTAGGCTTATTGATGTCATAAAAGTCGTTAGAGACGACGAGGCTGGTCATGCAGATGTTAATCATAAGCTTGCGGATACAATTGATGAGGACAAACATAGCGCAAAAAATATCAAACAAATAGAATACAAAAAAGAAGAGCCTGATTTTTCTACCGCCAATAAAAATAATATAAACGCACATCAAAGTACTACTTTATATAACTCTACGTCGTTGGGTGAAATCTCCCTATTTAATAGAATAGTCATGGCCCCACTAACTAGAAGCCGAGCAACAGTATCTGGCGTTCCAACAGCTATCATGGCCGATTACTATTCTCAGCGGGCAAGTGCAGGGCTAATTATTGCTGAAGCAACCCAGATAAGTCAGCAAGGCCAAGGCTATTCTTGGACTCCGGGAATATATACCGAAGAACAAACAAATGGCTGGAAAAATGTAGTGGATAAAGTCCATGGACGGGGTGGGAAGATCTGTCTTCAACTTTGGCATGTAGGAAGGATATCTCATACCGATCTTCAACCAGGCAATCAAAACCCAGTAGCTCCATCTGCAATTAAGGCTAAGGCATCTATTTGGTTACAATCAGGCTCAGCGGAGGTTTCTGAACCAAGGGAATTAGAATTGTTTGAGATAGGAACCATCGTTGAAGATTATCGTCAAGCAGCATTTAACGCTAAAAAAGCTGGTTTTGATATGATAGAGATCCATGCTGCAAACGGTTATTTAATTGATCAATTTCTTAGGGACAGCTCCAATAAACGATCAGATAGGTATGGTGGTTCCATAGAAAACAGAGCCCGACTTTTGTTAGAGATCATTGATGCTGTATCTTCTATATACCCTAACAATCGGATTGGCTTTAGAATTGGGCCCACCTCAAACTTTAACGATATCAACGACTCAAATCCAGAAGAACTGTTTGCATACGTTGCGACGCAGTTAGGTAAAAAGGCTTTAGCTTATATGCACGCAATAGAAGGTCAAACAGGGGGTGACAGACAAAATATACCCTTCAACTATGACAAGCTTTATTCCTTATTTAAAGAAAACGGCGGTTTGGCAAGCATGGCAAATAATGGCTATGACAAAGATTTAGCAGAGTCGACAACAGTCGATTTGGTAGCGTTTGGAGTGCCCTTCATAGCTAATCCCGATTTAGTATATAGGCTTGAACATGGGCTTCCGCTTAATGAGCCAGATCAAGCTACCTTCTATGGTGGGGATGAGAAAGGTTATTCTGATTATCCGTTTTATGACAAATAATTACACTCACATTTTAGTAACAATAAAAAAAATTGCGGCTATTAGTTTATTCTTTACTCATAACTTGTTTGCCTTACAAATTGGAGATATTGCTCCAGACTTCGATGCCAGCACCAGCCTGGGTAAGTTAAATTTTTATAATTGGTCAGGGAATAATTGGGTCATTTTATTTTCTCATCCATCAGATTTTACTCCGGTATGCACAACTGAGCTGGCTGAAGTCGCAAAATTACAGCCACACTTTGAGAAAAGAGATGTTAAGGTTTTAGCATTAAGTAGTGGGTCAGTTGCAGATCACTTGGAGTGGATTCCACACATTAATGAGTACAAGAATAGTTTAAAAAATAATACTTCATTAATAGGAATTGTAGAAAATTTATCGGAAAATACTGATGTTCGCTATCCGATTATTGCAGATGAAGATTTATCTATTGCTATGCACTATGGTATGTATCACCCTAAAGCAAAGCCAAACTCAAACTCTCTTGGAAGTGGCGTAAAAGAAACTGTTAGATCGGTTTTTATAATAGATTCCAATAAAATTGTTCAAACCATTCTTGTCTACCCAAAAAATGTCGGGCGTAATTTCACTGAAATTGTTCGCATTGTTGACGCGTTGCAATTGTCTGAAAAACACAAGGTATCTACACCCGCTAATTGGAAAATGGGTGATCCAGTAATCGTATCAAACGACATTCCAACTGAAGACATTAAAGACAAATATGATACTAAGGAAGTCGATATTTTTCAAAACTATTTAAAGCTTATTGATCAGCCTGACTTTTTTGAGAGCAGTGAAAAAAGTAAAGATCGAAGCAGGGGTGGTTTTAAATAATCTCAACCACCATCGCCGTTTAACCTTGCTACATTTTTTATTCTTTCACTAGTTCCAGAATCAATAACTGCTACTAAGCTACCGAAAGCAACAATCAGCAACAGCAATTTAATTATACCGCTTACTCTAGACATGATTATTTCTAGTTCGCGACATAAAGCTGAACATCTTCTGGTTCACGCATTGAAAAGCTTTCTGATAACAACTGTGGTTTAATCAGCCCTGAATTTTCCGCTTTATGAAACCAATGGGCTGCCTTGTCATTATTTTTTTCAACCCATCGCCCGTCACGGTAATGAATGCCCATATGATATTCTGCTTGGACCAATTCTTTTGCTGCAGCCTTATTAAAATATTCAAATGCCTTTTTGTTATCAACTGGGGTACCTAAGCCATAATGATACAAGAATCCTAGATTTAAATACGTTTCTGGTATGTTGTCGTCTAGCGCTTTTAAATAATAATTGCGAGCGGATATATAATTTTGTGTAATTCCTCTTCCATATTGTGCCATTAAGCCTAAGTTAAAATATGCTTCTTTTATGCCCTTCTGAGAAGCCTTTACGTACCATCGATGAGCATTGTAATGATCTTGCATTGAGCTTGGTCCGTAATGGTATATTTGGGCAAGATTCAGCTGTGCTTCACCTAAGCCTTGGCTTGCAGCTAAATCATAATACTTTATGGCTTGGTCTAAGTCATAAGAGACACCTTCTCCGGTTGTAAATAATTTCCCCAAATTAAATTGGGCTTCCTTCATCTTATTGTCGGCAGCTTTTTTATACCAGTGTGCCGCCTCATGCATATTCTTTATTGTTCCTAAGCCATAATGGTTCATCTGTCCTAGATTAAATTGAGACTCTACAATCCCTTCAGAAATGTTTGGGCATCCATTTATATCTATCGTATATTGGGTACCCGCAGACTTTGTAAACCATTCAAACGCTTGTGCTAAATTCTTTTTCTTTCCAATGCCATAGCGGTTCATTAAACCTAAATTGAATTGTGCTTCTGGCATTTTTTTTGCTGCTGCTTTTTGATAATGCATATAGGCTTCTGATAAATTTTTTGCTTTACCTTTGCCATAATGATTCATCAGCCCTAATTTAAAATTTGCCTGTTCTATACCGCTATCTGCAGCTTGCTTATAAAGGTCCAGCGCCCTGGTGTAGTCTTTAGTTAATTTCTTTCCTTTAATATACAGCTCTGCGAAATGATATTGAGCTTTTGCGACTTCTATTTTTTCTGGTGGGTTACCAAATCCCTTGAATTGGCCTTTGGGGTACCATGATTGCCAAAAATTTTTCTCATTACAGGCCTGCGAGAGTGAAGGTATAGAGAACATCAAAAGGAGCTGACTTAATATAACAGTAATTTTTTTGAGCATCATAATTTCCTAAAAAAAATGGGTTCATCTTGATGACGAACCCATTTCGTGAAGGTCAGGATATAGCTTTAGTTAATTAATCAACATTCTCAAACATATAATTCAAATTTATGTTTGCTGCATGGCTTCCTCGTGCCGCCGCTTTTTTATACCAGTCTTTTGCTTTTTGATTGTCTTGAGGAACATTGATTCCTTTTTCATACATCAGACCCATATTAAATTGCGCATTCTTATCGCCTTGTTCTGCCATAGCCAAACAAGCTGATAAAGACAAATGCTCTGGGCCACACTTTTTACCCTGTAATTCAAAGGGCTCATCAAATCGCGCTGGCGAAAGAATTCTTAATTGAAGTTTTGACCAAAATCCCGTAAAGGATCCATATTTATCCGTAATATATGCAAAGGGCTTATTTACCTTGTTTGTTATTGTTGTTGGGCTTTCCTCTGTTTGTAAAAAACTATCGACTCTAATAAGCTCGTTAGCGGCCCATACAACTGATGCGCCAAATAACAAGGCCGCTATCCATTTCGTGAATCTTTCTTTGGTTAATTTTTTCTTATCCTTTAATATGCCTTCACGAACCAATGCCTCCATGTACCTTTCTAATCTTTTGGGCTCGCCAATGTTTAACTCTTGGTCTCTCGCCTCCCTTCTCTCTTGAATAATCGAACGAATTAGCTTGGCGTTTAGTTGCCAGGTTTTATTAAGGTTCGTTACAACATCTCCTCTTAGGACAGCCAGCCAACCATCATCGATTTTCTTTTCTCTATCTGTGCTCATAATTTAATCTAACTCCATACAATGCTTAATATAGGTTTTTAATTTTTTTCTACACTGCGACAAATATTCTTTTGTTGCTGCGGGTGTTCTATCAATTCGAATAGCAATATCTTTGATGGGATATCCATCTTGTTGCAGGTCAAGCGCATAACCATGATTAGGATTTTTTAACGCAAACCGTTCATACCCCTCTCTCACACAATCATCGTTGTCACTTTCTACGTTATCCATATTCTCTATTGTTGATTCGTCGACATATTTATCTGAATTAAACTCTATAAATTCTTTTTCTCTTTTTGTTTTTCTTAAATAGTCTCTAGCTTTGTTCTTTGCAACTGTCCAGCACCACGCTTCGAATTTTTCTGGCTCATTAACCATCGCCGCTTTCTTTATAATAGTTATTAAGCTTTCTTGATTAAGATCTAATGCTTCTTGGTTCGCCAAGCGCCACTGTCCTTCAAAATGCTTTATGAGGGCCTTGTTTAATGCTATAAAAATTGCCTCAGCTCCAGATTCTAAATCTGCATTATTCTGAGATATCAGCAAACCATGTATTTCTTTAAAATCCATTAGTCCCCCTGTTTAAACAATTGACGACAGCCATTAACTAACCGTCAGGACTTTTTTACTTTTAATGTTAGGAAGTGCTTTTAATTCTATGAAGTTTTTTCAGCCAATGAAAGCTTTTTATTTGTTTAGCTCTTCAACCCTGACCTTCGAGGAGCTTGCAACGTCATTGGTGTTGTAATAGTAATTCCTCCTGTATTTCCTATTACCGCTTGGCTCGAGCGTTATTCGGGCCACCTATCTCATACCGCTGATAATGCTAATGATAATGATTCGCAGTAACACATTTATTTGTAATGTGCCTATCATTCTGATATGACATATTTATTTCATATCTTTTGGACGTTAGCTTTATTGATGTCCTACTGTTTTTCTCTTATTCAAGCTTTATAGTTATATAAAGACTAAATAGGGGTTGCACTTACCTCAAGTCGAGGTCTATTCCTTTTACCCGCTTTAAGAACTCCTTGCTGTATTTGATTTTTAGTTCTTTCTT
>DGAZ01000028.1:5984-8086 GCA_002384685.1 Methylophilales bacterium UBA4017
GCTTAGCTTCGCCTGCTGATACAGGCTTATCAAATAAAACAAAGATGATTGAGATAAAAACAATGCCTATGGATAACGATAGTGCCCCTATAACAAACTCAGTTGTATGCGAGAGGAAGTAAATTAAAAAACGTTCGTACATTTTGAATGAGCCATAATTTGATTAATCTCCCTTAAAAAAGCCTGGCTTCGTCAATTTATTCTATCGACTTTACCAGATCTTCTACCACTTTTTTAGCATCACCAAAAAGCATCATTGTTTTGTCTAAATAAAATAACTCGTTATCTAAGCCTGCATATCCTGGGGCCATTGATCTTTTGTTTACAATGATCATCCTTGCCTTTTGTGCTTCCAATATCGGCATTCCATATATTGCGCTTCCAGGGGTTTTTGCTGCTGGATTTACAACATCATTTGCGCCAATTACTAATACGACGTCCGTTTGACTAAAGTCACTATTTATCTCTTCCATTTCTATCACTTGCTCATAAGGAACATCAGCCTCAGCCAGCAATACATTCATATGCCCAGGCATCCTTCCGGCTACTGGATGAATTGCATATTTCACTTTTACTCCCTTGTCTATTAATTTTGTAGTCAGCTCTTGAAGGGCATGCTGAGCCCTTGCTACGGCTAGACCATAACCGGGGACAATAATAATAGTTTCAGCATTAGCCATCAGATAAGAAACATCATCTATAGACCCTGATCTGTATGGTTTTTCTGAATTAGCTGATATGTCTTCAGATGCCTCCGCCCCAAAACCTCCTAACATTACAGATATGATTGAGCGGTTCATCGCTTTGCACATAATATAAGACAAAATAGCCCCTGAGGAACCAACGCACGCACCGGCAATAATCAGAACTGAGTTATTAAGAGTAAAACCAATTCCTGCTGCGGCCCAGCCGGAATAACTATTAAGCATCGATACTACTACGGGCATATCTGCCCCGCCAATCGGCACAATTAAGGTAATTCCTAAAATGAGCGCTATCAGAGCCATCAACATAAAAGCAGAAATTGATTCTGTTTGAAAAAATATCGCTCCAAATATAATCATTAATATAGCTAAGGCTAGATTTAACCAATGTTGTCCCTTAAACAATATCGCTCTTGCTCCAAATTTTCCAGATAATTTTCCAAAAGCGACTATTGAGGCTGAAAAAGTAATTGCCCCGATAAACGCCCCGATAAACAGTTCGATGCGCTGTGTTGTGGTGTGAATTTCAATAGGGTTTAATACTGCAGCCAATGCAATAAGTACAGCGGCTAATCCTACGAATGAGTGCATTAAGGCTACTAATTCCGGCATTTTAGTCATTTCTACCTTGCGTGCTGCAACGATTCCTATGCTTGCACCAAGAATAAGCGGAAGAACTATTAGCCATGACACTAATTCCTTGCCGACCAGCAAGGTTGTTATAACTGCTATCGTCATTCCTGCCATGCCAAACCTATTGCCGTTTCTTGCAGAGTTTGGAGAAGATAGCCCTCGCAAGGCTAGAATAAAGAAAATTGCTGAAACTAAATAAAGCAATACAGCTGTTGTCTGATTAATCATCTTTATTAGTTTCCTTCACTTTTTTGTCTGTTTTTTTCTTAAACATTTCCAGCATTCTTTGGGTTACAAAAAATCCACCAAAAATATTAATAGAGGCAAAAAATATGGCAATTGCTCCTAAAATGCTGCTAAATGTTAGTAAATTGCCGTTAACTTCCACTACTTGTAGTATTGCCCCCACAATTACAATCCCTGAAATCGCGTTTGTTACCGACATCAGTGGAGTATGAAGAGCAGAGGTAACATTCCAGACTACGTGGTATCCAACAAAAATTGCTAAAACGAATATGGTGATATTTTGCACTGTTAATAAATCAGTCATTTTTTGTCCTTTTCAATTAAACAGCTTGTCACTAGCTCGTCTTCCCTGTTGATATAAAGATCGCCTTGCTCGTTAAGTAAAAGCTTTATGAATTCAAATATATTGCGCGCATACAATGCTGAAGCGTCCGCACTTAACAGAGATGGTAGGTTTGTTTTTCCAATAATAGTCACATTGTTAATAACTATATTTTGGTTTGCTTTTGTAAGCGGGCA
>DGAZ01000028.1:8357-17125 GCA_002384685.1 Methylophilales bacterium UBA4017
GTCTCTTTTAATATTAAAATCGGAGGTTCACGCCCCGGAATCAATGCTGAAGTAATAATTATGTCTGCCTGGGCTGCTTTTTCTGCAATTATAATTTTTTGACGTTTAAGCCACGAGCTTGGCATGGCCTTAGCATAGCCTCCCTGTCCTGCTGCCGTGTCTTTTTCTTCGTCTGTTTCAAACGGTACTTCTATAAACTTTGCTCCCAATGATTCTATTTGTTCTTTTACCGCAGGCCTCACATCTGAGGCCTCAACTATGGCTCCTAGCCTTCTTGCTGTTGCTATAGCCTGCAATCCTGCAACCCCAGCTCCTAAAACTAGCACTCTTGCAGCTTTAACTGTTCCTGCTGCTGTCATTAGCATGGGCATAAATTTTTTGTAAGTATCTGCTGCCAACATCACTGCCTTGTAACCAGCTATATTTGCTTGGGATGACAACACATCCATTGATTGAGCTCTTGAATTTCTTGGTAGCGCCTCTAATGCAAAGGCTGTGAGTTTTTTAGATAATATTTGGTTGGAATGTTCTTTGTTGCTAGGCTCTAACAATCCAATCATATATTGTGGTGGTGTTAGGCTATTAATTTCTTCGGCTTCTATTGGTCTAACCATAAGAATTAGGCTTGCCGTCAGAACCTTCTTTCGCAATGCTATTGTTGCGCCACTATCTATAAAATCTTTGTCGCTGATAGACGAAGCTGTTCCTGCGCCTTTTTCAACCCAAACTTTATGGCCAAGCGCTTTTAATTTCTTTACTGTTTCTGGGGTTGCAGCAACCCTTGACTCAAAATTTTTAAGCTCTTTTAAGACCCCTACAATCATAATTTATACTCCTCGCAATACAGTGTCCTTACTTGCCTGGCATATTTTATCTAATTAAACGTAAGCGTATTTATTTTTTTTATTGATCTTACTACTTCTTCCAAAGCATCTTTCTTCACACTGCTTTTTCTATAAGCTAAAACAACTTTTCTAAACGGCCCCAGCTTATCAAATGGTATTACTTTTACGAGTGGGCTTTCGTGACGAAGCGTTGTTGCACTTTTGGGTAGCACAGAAATGCCAAGATTTGATGCCACCATACTTCTAATAGTTTCTAATGAGTTTCCGCTCTGTATTTCTCCTGCCTTTAATAAGCCGGGGCAGGCTTCTTGCACTTGATTACTATAGCAATGAGTGTTATCTAAAAGTAAAACTTTTTCATTTGCTAATGATTGTGGTTTAATTGTTTTGTTGCTTGCCCACGGATGCTTTATGGGCACAATTATTACGAATGGTTCTTCGTATAAGTCAACAACTTCAACGCCTGGAATATCAAAAGGTAGCGCCACTATAGCAGCATCAATAGCTCCCTTTTTTAATTTTTCTTCAAGGATTTTGGTAATATTCTCTTCTATTTCAAGAGGCATGTCTGGCGCACTCTTTCTAAGTAAAGGGATAATCAGCGGGAGAAGATAAGGGGCAATCGAATAAATTAATCCCAGCTTGAATGGCTTTTTTAGCTGTCCGTCGCCCTGTTGAGCTATTTCTTTAATTTTGGATGCTTCATCGAGAACAACTATTGCCTGATCTATTATTGTTTGCCCCGCCTGAGTTATGCTGACCTCGGTACGGCTTCTTTCAAAGATGGCAATGCCTAGCTCTTCTTCTAACTTTTTTACCGCGAGACTGAGTGCTGGTTGGCTGACAAAACATTTTTCCGCAGCTTTTCTAAAATTTTTTTCTCTTCCTACAGCAACAATAAATCTTAATTCACTAAGTGTCATTATTAAATATCGAGGTTATTAGCACCCAATGCATTTTCTTCGATGAACTGTCTTCGAGGCTCCACCTGGTCACCCATTAAGCGCTCAAAGGTTGCCTCAAGCTCTGTAAAGTCTTCGATGGTTACCTGTAATAACCTACGAACTGTTGGGTCCATAGTCGTCTCCCACAACTGCTCGGGGTTCATCTCACCCAACCCTTTATATCGTTGGATATTTAGTGTATTTTTCGCCTCACCAATTAGCCATGTTAATGCTTGAGTAAAGTTAGCAACAGGCTTTGATTTTTCTCCACGAGTAATAACTGCACCGTCTCCAATTAAATTTTTTAATAGGTTTGAGGACTTAATAATTTGTCGGTACTCCCCACTAAGCAAAAATTCCTCGTCAATAACGCTGCTTTGAAGATTGCCGTGAACAAATTGATTCATTTCTATAAAGAAATTTTGAGATGTCTCATGTCTTTTAACTTCGAACTTAATATTGTTTGCCGACATGATCGACTCTAACTGATCTGCATATTGCTGTGTGGCATTTTGATCTCCAAGATTCAGCTCCCCTAAATCATGGATGGCTCTGACAATTGATTCGTCATACCTTGATGACAATCTTCTTATAACTGACTCTGTTAACACCATCTCTTTTGCAAGGCTGCTCAACGCTCCACCGGTTATTACCTCTCCCTCCTTTTTAGTAAGCAAGCTTGCGCCGTCTAGTGCTGAATTGACCAAATACTGATCTAGTTCTTGTTCGTCTTTCAAATAACGCTCATCTTTTCCCTGCTTAACCTTGAAGAGGGGAGGCTGAGCAATGTAAATATGGCCTTTTTCAACCAATTGTGGCATTTGTCTAAAAAAGAAGGTGAGTAGCAGGGTTCTAATATGTGCCCCATCAACGTCCGCGTCGGTCATTATAATAATGCGGTGATATCTTAGTTTGGCTACATCAAAATCCTGCCCTATGCCTGCACCCAAAGCAGTAATTAGAGTGGTTATTTCTTGTGAAGACAATATTTTATCTAGACGCGCCTTCATCACATTTAAAATCTTACCTTTTAATGGAAGAATGGCTTGATTTTTCCTATCTCTTCCTTGTTTAGCAGAGCCGCCAGCTGAATCTCCTTCCACAAGGTAAATTTCACACTGTTCAGGATCTTTTTCCTGACAGTCTGCCAGCTTTCCAGGAAGCCCCAACGAGTCCATTGCGCCTTTTCTTCGCGTCATGTCTCTTGCTTTCCTTGCTGCCTCTCGTGCCCTAGCCGCATCCACAATTTTATTACAAATTATTTTTGCGTCCTTAGGATGCTCTAACAAGTAGTCTGTTAATTTTTTTCCTACCAAGTCTTGCACAACCGGCTGAACTTCGCTAGAAACTAATTTATCTTTAGTTTGTGAAGAAAACTTTGGTTCAGGAACCTTGACCGACAACACACAAGTCAACCCTTCGCGCATGTCATCACCCCCGGTATCTACCTTGGCTTTTTTTGCTAGTTCATTGGACTCAATATAAGTATTTATTGTTCTGGTCATGGCTGCCCGAAGGCCTGTTAAATGAGTTCCGCCATCTCTTTGGGGTATGTTGTTTGTAAAACACTGAACGTTCTCTCCGTAAGAATCGTTCCATTGCATGCTTACCTCAATCGTTATGCCATCTTTTTCCGCAAACGCATGAAAGGGTGTTTGGTGAAGAACGGTTTTTGAGCGATTCATGTACTCTACAAAACCTTTTATCCCCCCAGAAAATTCAAAGTTTTCTGACTTTCCCGTGCGGTGATCAACCAACTTGATCTTAACGCCATTGTTTAGGAATGAAAGCTCCCGTATGCGCTTACATAATAAATCAAAGTGAAAATCAACATTAGTGAATGTTTCTGTTGAGGGTAAAAATGTTACCTCTGTTCCCGTTTTGTCTGTGTCGCCAACCGCCTTTAGCGGGGCAATTCTTTCGCCTTTTTTGAACTCGACCTCATGGATTTTTCCGGCACGATAAACCCGCAGCCTTAACCATTCAGACAATGCATTAACCACAGACACTCCTACACCATGTAAGCCGCCTGAGACTTTATAAGAGTTTTGGTCAAACTTTCCGCCCGCATGAAGCTCTGTCATTACTATTTCTGCTGCTGATCGCTTGAATTCGTCGTCCTCTTTAATGTCAGTTGGTATTCCTCGGCCGTTGTCTGTCACTGTTATGGAGTTGTCTGCATGAATGATCACCTGTATGTCGTCACAATGACCAGCAAGCGACTCATCGATAGCGTTATCAAGCACCTCAAATACCATATGATGAAGGCCGCTGCCGTCGGAGGTGTCCCCGATATACATTCCCGGTCTTTTTCTTACTGCGTCAAGACCCTTTAAAATTTTGATGCTTTCGGCGTTGTAGGCTGCGTTGTTTAAGTCGTCTTTTTCGCTCATGTGTTGTCTCTTATTTTTTTAATTAAATTCGCATCGGCATAACCACATATTTGTAGTCTTCATTTTTGGGTATGGTAATCAAACAGCTGCTAGAAGAATCATTAAAGGCAAAATTTAATTTTTCTGACTGTATGTTGGTTAATACATCAATTAAGTACGTTACATTAAATCCAATATCAATAGAAGGGCCATCGTAATTTATATCTAACTCTTCTTCTGCTTGTTCTTGTTCGCTATTGTTGCTAATCAATTTTAACTGAGATTTTTCAATAACCATTCTTATTCCTCGGTATTTCTCGTTTGATAAAATAGAAGCTCGTTGCATCGATAGCAACAGCTGCATTCTATCTATTTCAAATTTGTTTTCGTGTCCTACAGGGATAACACGGTGATAGTCTGGGAACTTTCCATCAATCACTTTGCTTATTAAGCTTATTTCCTGAAAATTAAAATAAGCCTGATTTTTGGTTAAATTAATTTCTACCTCTTCACCTGTTTCGTCTAAAAGTTTTATCAACTCTAAGATTGTTTTCCTTGGAATTATGGTTTGAAACTTCTCTTGTGGCTCTTTTAGTTCTATAGATGTAAAGCTTAATCTGTGGCCGTCTGTTCCCACTATATTAAGTTTTTTACCATCTACTTCGAATAGTAAGCCATTCAAATAATAACGAATATCTTGTTGTGCCATTGAGAAATCAACTTGTTTTAATGTTGCTTTAAGTTGGTTTTGTGGAACCCTTATTTTCTTTTTTTCTTCCTCATTTAATTTCATTAATGGGTAGTCTTTGGCTGGAAGTGTTTGCAAGTTAAACTTACTCTTGCCTGCTTTAACTACTACTTTAGATTCTTCAACCTGAATATCAATAGTGCTGCCTTCGGGTAAAGACCTTGTTATATCAAAAAGCTTTCTTGCGGCTATGGTAATAGAAAAGTTTGTGGCTATTTCAGTTTTCGCGCTAAGAGTAATTTGAACCTCTAAGTCTGTAGCAGTAAATTTTAAGAAGTTGGTGTCCTGGCCCTCTAATAGTAAATTGGAAAGTATTGGTAGGGCATGTCTTTTTTCTACGATACCTGAAACATTAGACAGGGGTTTTAAAAGTACATCTCGATTAATCTTTATATTCATAGTTTCTTCTTTATATATTTAATAATAATAATAATAAGGGTGCTTTTGTAAGTTTACGTCTAAAGCACCATTAAAAACATACATTTAATGCATTTTTTATCTTATGGATCACCTGTTTTCTTTGTGTGGATGAATTGTGCATAAGTTTTTTAATACATTTAAATGTACGACTTATCCATTTTTTATGCATAGCTTATCCACAGCTTATCCAGAACTAGCCTTTTAATACTTGGGTCAAAAACCCAAGATCTTGACCTATGGCTTGATCGCTAAGCCTAAGGCTTTCTATTTCATCACACGCATGCATTATAGTGGTGTGGTGTCTCCCGCCAAACGCTTCGCCTATTTCTGGAAAGCTCAGGTTTGTTAGCTCTCTAGTAAGGCTCATCGCAATTTGGCGGGGTCGAGAATAGTTTCTTGATCGTTTTTTACTGTGTATGTCCGCAATTTTAATTTTATAGAAGTCCGCCACTGTTTTTTGGATGTTTTCGACGCTGATTTGCCGGCCTCTAACGGCAATCAAGTCCTTTAGCGATTCTTTGGCGAGGCTTAGGTCTATTTCTCTTCCTGTAAAGTTAGACATAGCGACAATTCTGTTGAGCGCTCCTTCGAGCTCTCTAACATTGGAGCGTATTTGTTTGGCAACAAAAAAAGCAACCTCTTCGGAAAGTTGTATTTTGTTTCCCGCCGCTTTTTTTAATAATATAGCCACCCGCATTTCTAGTTCGGGGGGGTCTATCGAAACAGTAAGGCCCCAACTAAAACGCGTTCTTAGTCGTTCATCTACCCCTACAATTTCTTTGGGATAGCTATCACAGGTAATAATAATTTGTTTTTTGTTTTCAATTAAGGTGTTAAACGCATAGAAAAATTCTTCTTGGGTTCGGTTTTTCTTGGCAATAAATTGAATGTCATCAATTAGTAATAAGTCTAAAGAATGATAGTTTTTCTTAAAGCTGTCAAAGTCCTTGTTTTCGTATGCCTTAACAACATCATGTACATATCTTTCTGCGTGAAGATATTTAATTTTTGCGTTTGGTTGAATAGATTTTAAGTGGTTTCCAATGGCGTGCATTAAATGGGTTTTACCTAAACCCACCCCACCATAAACAAACAAAGGGTTGTAAGTTGTTCCGGGCTTTTCTGCAATTTGCTTTGCAGCGGCACAAGCCAACTGATTTGCTTTTCCAGTAACAAAGTTATCAAAATTAAAGCTTTTGTTGAGACCGTTTGTTTTGACTGGCTTGATTTTATTTGGGTCAGGGCTTTCGGTTATAATGGCTTCTACCGACAATGATCTTTTGGTTTTTTTGTTAACATTGTAAGTTATGCTCGATATGTTTGAGCTTTCCTCAAGCAAGCTATGTAGTTTGTCGTTAAGCCTTTCTTTTACCCACTGTAAAACAAATTGATTTGGCGCAGATATAGTCAGCTGTTTAAGCTTTTCGTCGACATCACCGCTTAGCGGCTTGATCCACGTTGTATATTGTTGTTTAGAAAGCTCTTTTTCGCAAAAATTCAAACATAACTTCCATGTTTCTTCGGGTGTCATTAACCAAGTATCTCTTTGTTTTTTTATTAATTTGGGATTCTTATAGTAGCCTAAATTTTAAAAGTTATCCACAGGCATAGCCATTAAATTTTTGGTCTCTCTGATTGACAATAAGGCGATTCTGGAGTATTGTTCGGCTTCAAAAATTGTACTGGAGTACCCAATGAAAAGGACTTATCAACCATCAAAAATTAAGCGCGCTAGAACGCATGGGTTTCTTGTTCGCATGAAAACACGAGGTGGAAGAGCTGTGATTGCATCAAGACGGGCTAAAGGAAGAGCGCGCCTAGGCATTTAGCACGTATTCTCAATTGCAGAATAAAGAATACAAACTTTTAAACGCGGATGATTTTTCATCCGTTTTTAATTTTAGAAAACGCTTAAGTTCGGAACATATTTTTTTGCATTATGCTCCGAATACTCAAAATCATTACCGCATAGGCTTTGTGGTTGCAAAAAAAGTTGAAAAAAGGGCGGTTAGAAGAAACTATATGAGACGCTCAATTCGAGAAGTTGTAATGCATGAATTTGATAAAAGCGTGCCCGTAGATATCGTTTTTAGAGTTAAACAGTCTTATTACCGTTCTGATTTTAATTCTATTAGGCTAGAATTGCTTGATCTTTTAAAAAGAATCAAAATATGAAAGCCCTAGTAATTCTTATTATTAAAATTTATCAATTTGCATTAAGTCCTTTTTTTGGGACGCAATGTCGGTTTACTCCATCTTGCTCCGCCTATACAATTGAGGCTTTAGAGAGCTTTGGTTTTTTTAAGGGAAGTTGGATTGCAATAAAAAGGCTTTTGAGGTGTCGCCCAGGGGTTCCTGGAGGCTTAGATCCTCTGCCAAAAAAATAAAAGGATAATATGGAAACTAAACGTTTAATTCTCTTTGTTGTTTTTTCTTTTTCTCTGCTTTTGTTGTGGGATTCGTGGCAAAGAGAACAGGCTCCGATGGAGACTTCAGCAGTGACAGAAAAACAACTGGACGCTAGCATCCCTTCGTCAAGCATTGTGTTGGCAGGTGATGAACCTATATCTAATTCGACCTTTCAGCTTGCCAAGAGCTCACATATCACGGTTACAACGGATTTATATAATATTTCGATAAGCAATATTGGTGGAGATATTCGGTCTTTGGAGCTTTTGAAGCATAAGGACGCAAAAGGCGCACCCTATTTATTGATGAGTGACAAATCCAGCCCATTGCTTTATGTAGCGCAAACCGGCTTACTTGGCGAAGGCCTACCGACTCATAAAGATACATTTTTAGCAATGAAAACCAGCTACCAAATGAGCGAAAACGAACTAGAGGTGCCATTGGTTTTTGAAAACTCAGTTGTAAAAGTCAATAAAACCTATAAGTTTACAAAGAATAGTTATGTTATAAATGTTGCCTACAGCATCCTAAACAAATCAAATAATACAATAAAATCAAGTACTTATTTACAATTCATCCATGATGGAACTACAAATCAAGGGTCTGCTATGATGCCTTCTTTCACAGGAACGGCATACTTTAATGATGAAGACAAGTTTACTAAACTGGCCTTTGATGATGTGAATAAAAAACCATTTTCTTTGATTACCAACAATGGTTGGATAGGGATTATTCAAAGATACTTTGTAGGAGCATGGATTTTGCCACCACAGACTCCCCGTGAATTATATTCAAAAAAAGTTGCTGAAAATATTTACGCCTCCGGCACTTTAGCTTCGCTTGGTGAGCTTGGGTCGGGTGACACCAAGGTTTTTACGTCCGAGCTGTTTGTTGGGCCTCAGAGCAAAGACGATCTTAAGGCCGCTGCCGAAGGACTTTCTTATACCGTTGACTATGGCTGGCTTACATTTATTGCCTCCCCATTATTTTCCGTTTTATCTGGGATTCAGAAAGCCGTAATAAATTGGGG
>DGAZ01000028.1:17416-18506 GCA_002384685.1 Methylophilales bacterium UBA4017
GACAAACAAAAAATGCAACAAGCCATGATGGAGCTGTACAAAACAGAAAAAATTAATCCATTGGGCGGGTGTTTGCCAATATTAGTCCAAATACCTGTTTTTATTGCACTTTACTGGGTCCTTCTGGGATCGGTAGAGCTAAGGGGCGCGCCTTTTTTGTATATTGGTGACCTGTCCGTTCCTGATAGCCTGTTTGGTACCTTGTGGTTTGTTCCTCTGGGACCCTTACCGCTTCTCATGGCAGCTTCCATGTTTTTACAAATGAAGCTTAATCCAAAACCAACAGACCCTATGCAAGCAAGGCTGATGATGATGATGCCTATTATATTTAGCGTTTTCTTTTTCTTTTTCCCATCCGGCCTTGTTTTATATTGGCTTGTGAACAACATTCTTTCCATAGGCCAACAGTGGTACGTGAATAATAAAATTCATGCTGAGGCATTAAAAAAGAAAGGTAATGCTTAGCGCTACAAATACAATAGCTGCTATATCAACTGCAAATGGTGTAGGAGGTATAGGTATTGTTCGTTTGTCGGGCCCAGAGGCTTTGGCCATAGCAAAAAAAATCTGTTCTCGACAGATAGTTCCTAGAGAAGCTAGTTTCCATAACTTTTACAATGCTGAGCGAGAAATTGTCGATCAAGGCCTAGTTCTGTATTTCCCAAACCCCAAATCATTTACTGGTGAAGACGTTGTAGAGTTTCAGGGTCACGGCGGGCAAGCTGTCTTAAACGCCGTACTAAGTCTTTGTATTAATAATGGTGCACGACTAGCAGAGCCGGGAGAATTTACGAGGCGCGCCTATTTGAACAATAAAATTGATTTAGCGCAGGCAGAATCGGTTATTGACGTTATTAATGCCACAACTATTGAGGCAGTCAAAAGCGCTGCCCAATCACTCTCTGGTAAATTTTCTAATAAAATCAAAGACTTACTAAAAAAACTGATTGAATTAAGGGTGTTTGTTGAGGCATGTTTAGACTTTCCCGAAGAAGAGATAGATTTTATAGAACAAGGAAAAGTTATTGAAAGACTAAATAACATTGCTGCTGAAGTGGATCAAATACTATTGGTTGCCAAGCATGGACAG
>DGAZ01000028.1:18833-28316 GCA_002384685.1 Methylophilales bacterium UBA4017
AGCCTTTTAAATCAATTGGTGGGCGAAGAAAAAGCAATTGTGACTGAAATTCCTGGAACTACCAGAGACCCTATCGCTAGCAATATTTCTATTCATGGAGTGCCGATAAATGTTTTTGATACAGCTGGACTAAGGGCTACGAACGACCAGGTAGAGTTGTTGGGCATTGAAAAAACATGGGAATCCGCCAAGAATGCTCATTTAGCTATGGTTTTGGTCGATGCTACAACAGGCGTTAGTGAGTATGAAAAAGACATTGTCAGTAAGCTGTCAAAAAATATAGAAATACTATGGGTTTATAACAAAATAGACCTAATTGATGGGGAACCTAAAGTTACTGAACACAACAACCATAAAGCAATTTATATTTCGGCTAAATTAGATTTAGGCATTGATTTACTAAGAGAGGCGTTGCGCGAAATTTTGTTAGGTAGCTTGGCATACAGCAGTAATGACACCATCTATATCGCGAGGTCTCGACATATTGATGCGCTTAATACGGTGAAAGCATGTGTTATTAAGGGATTGACCCATAAAAACTCTTCAGAGCTATTGGCAGAAGAGTTAATGTTGGCCCAAAATGCTTTGTCTTCTATTACAGGAGAGTTTTCTTCGGATGATTTATTGGGAAAGATATTTAGTGAATTCTGTATTGGAAAATAAGGTTTCACGTGAAACATCAAGCTTTTAAGGTTTCACGTGAAACATTGTTATTTACATGAAAATGTAAAGGATCTATGTACCCCAGAGCCATCAGCCAATCTTTCTATGTCTGTGTAGCCTGTCTGGCAAGTTTTTTTAGCTTTATTAAAACACTGCCCCCAGTTTTCTACTGTGCCACTACAGGTTGTTTTATAAACATTATCTTTGAGTTTAACAATCGACTGTTCTTGAGGGTTCATAAGAGATTGGCAAGAACACATTAGCAGAAAAGCAGGATATATAAAGTATTTAAGCATACGCAGACGTATAAGCTATTAAAAAGACAAAGTTTTTCATTTGCAGTAGAATATCACATCGTATAAAAAGTGTTTAATAGAGAGGGTTTTTTTTGGATTTTCCTGATAAATTTGACGTGATTGTTGTAGGGGGAGGCCACGCAGGTAGCGAGGCTGCCCTAGCTTCAGCCCGGATGGGCCAAAAAACCCTATTGCTGACGCACAACATTGAAACTTTAGGACAAATGTCATGTAATCCATCTATTGGAGGCATTGGTAAAGGCCATTTAGTTAAAGAAATTGATGCTATGGGTGGTGTGATGGCAAGGGCGACCGACATGGCTGGCATTCAATTTCGTATCTTAAACAGGAGTAAAGGCCCAGCGGTAAGAGCCACCAGAGCACAGGCTGATAGGGTTTTATATAAAGCAGCAATCCGACAGTTCCTAGAAAACCAAAAAAATCTATGGCTCTTCCAACAATCAGTTGATGACGTTTCAATTAAAAACAATAGAATTACAGGCGTCATAACCCAGTCGGGTATTCATTTTTATGCTGATAATGTAGTCTTAACGGCGGGAACATTCTTGGGCGGACTTATTCATGTTGGCTTAGAAAGCTATAAGGGAGGAAGGGCTGGAGACCCGTCTTCAGAGACCTTGGCAGCCAGGCTAAAAGACCTAAATTTGCCTGTCGGTAGACTAAAAACAGGCACACCACCAAGAATTGATGGCCGATCTATCGATTATTCTTTGATGGAAGAGCAGCCGGGAGACGTTCCAACACCGCATTTTTCGTTTATTGACCCGCCGATAAAACACCCGGCACAAATAGCATGTTGGATTACCCATACCAACATAAATACACACGATATTGTTCGGTCGGGATTAGACAGATCTCCTATGTACACAGGCGTTATAGAGGGAATTGGCCCAAGATACTGCCCGTCTGTAGAAGACAAAATACATCGCTTTGCAGACAAGGAGTCTCATCAGGTATTTATTGAGCCTGAAGGTTTAAATACGCACGAGGTTTACCCTAATGGGATTTCTACAAGCCTGCCTTTCGATGTTCAGTTGCAATTGGTGCGATCTATCAAAGGGATGGAGAATGCACACATCCTGCGGCCTGGCTATGCAATAGAATATGACTATTATGATCCTAGAGCATTAAAAGCAAGCTTAGAAACAAAAGCAATAGCCGGACTATTCTTTGCAGGCCAAATCAACGGCACTACTGGGTATGAAGAAGCCGCCGCACAAGGCTTGGTGGCGGGAACGAATGCAGCATTGCGTTCCAAGGGGGAAGAGAGTTGGGCGCCTAGCCGGGAAAACTCTTATATGGGCGTGATGATTGATGATTTAATAACAAAAGGGGTTAGTGAGCCTTACCGCATGTTTACTAGTCGCGCAGAATACCGTTTGTTGTTAAGAGAGGATAATGCTGACCTGCGCCTAACTGATATAGCACACCGCCTGGGCCTCATATGTGAACATCAATGGACAAATTTTAATAAAAAGCAAGAGTCTATAAAAGAAGAAGAAAAAAGACTGAAAAATATGGTTATCCGACCTTCAAGCGGAAGCACCCTGAAGCAAGAAGAGTTGTTTGGTAAGGCCCTTGACAGTGAACACAAAGCTTTTGATTTGCTAAAGCGCCCTGAAGTCAGTTATGACAAACTGATGCGCCTTATTGAAGATGAGGGAGCTATGGGTGGGCTAGTTAGAGAGCAGGTTGAAATTTTGGCCAAGTATTCAGGCTATATTGTGAGACAAAAAGCAGAAATAGAGCGGAACAAAGGCCAAATGCAAACCAGGATACCTAGCAATATCGATTATGAAGGCATTCATGGTATAGGCATAGAAGCTAAACAATTGTTGAGCCGTCATAAACCAGAAACCGTTGATCAAGCAAGTAGAATTTCTGGCATCACCCCATCTACTGTTTCTATACTTTTAATTCATCTAAAAAAATATAAACACGAGTGGGTTACGGAAAAAACAGAAAAAATTGCTTAATGCAGAAGAAATTTTACGCCAAGGGATTGGCCAGTTGGGACTAAATGATTCGAACGATATTATAAGTAAGCTATTGATATATAAGGATATTTTATTAAAGTGGAACAAAGCATTTAACTTAACAGCATTGCGAGATGAAAAGACGGTTGTGATTAATCACCTGCTTGATTCTCTGTCGGTGGCACACCTAATACAGGAGAACGATATTTTGGATGTGGGAAGTGGTGCAGGGCTTCCCGGCATAGTATTGGCCTTATATGATCCAAAAAAACAAATCACCCTTGTTGATAAAGTTGGAAAAAAAGCTGCGTTTATGAGACAGGTGTGCATCGAACTAGACATTAAAAATGTTGACGTTATTCATTGCAGAGTAGAGGATATGGATCACAATAAAAAATTTGATGCCATTGTAGCAAGAGCTTTTTCAGAGATGCATTTGCTTATTGATCTTACAAAAAATATTATTAAAAAAAATGGCTATTGGTACGGGATGAAAAGCAAAAAATTAATGGATGAAATAATTGTGAAAAGAAAAGAATTTCTTGAGATACATCAAATTAAAGTGCCCTTCCTAGAGGCGGATAGATATTTAATTAAATTGAAGAACGTTTAGAGGCAATGGCATGCGTATAATTTCAATATCAAACCAAAAAGGGGGGGTTGGAAAAACCACCACCACAGTTAATTTGGCGGCTAGCTTAGCGCTAAGTAAAAAAAAGGTTTTGCTTATTGACCTTGATCCTCAAGGCAATGCAACATCAGGCGCAGGAATAAATAAAACAGGTTTAATCTCTTCAATTTATGATGCACTCATAGAACAAAAGACCATTAATGAGGTCGTGCTTCATTCGGAGGATGGATTATTTGATGTAGCAGCAGCCAACCAGTCATTAGCCGGTGCAGAAGTAGAGCTTGTAGGCATTAAAAATAGGGAATTTATATTAAAAAAGGCAATAGAGGGCCTTACGGTGAAATATGATTATATTTTAATAGACTGCCCCCCAGCATTAAACTTATTAACCGTTAATGCCTTGGTGGCCTCTGACTCAGTTCTAATACCTATGCAATGTGAATATTATGCTTTAGAAGGCTTATCAGACCTTGTTAATACTATAAGAAAGGTGAAAAAAAACCTAAATCCTAATATTGAGATTGAAGGGTTACTAAGAACATTGTTTGATAAAAGAAATACTTTGACAAAACAGGTCTCTGATCAGTTGTCAGCGCACTTTGGATCCAAAGTATATGACACCATTATTCCAAGAAATGTAAGATTAGCTGAGGCACCAAGTCACGGCAAGTCGGTAATTTCTTATGACAAATCATCGAAAGGGGCTAAAGCCTACCTGGCTTTGGCTAAAGAAATTTTAAGGGGTAAAAGCAATGAAAAATAAAGGCCTAGGGCGGGGTTTAGACGCCCTGTTATCAAACAATGATGAGGATAAGCGACCGAGTAATGAAGGATTGACAATGCTATCAACAACAAACCTCGTTCCGGGTCAATATCAGCCACGAAAAACGTTTAACGAACAACATCTTGATGAGCTAACAGAGTCAATAAAGTCTCAGGGAATTATGCAGCCCATATTAGTAAGAAAACTAACAAATGATAAATATGAAATTATTGCTGGAGAGAGAAGGTGGCAGGCATCAAAACGAGCAGGAATTGATTCTGTACCAGTCTTAATTAGAGACATACCAGATTCGTCTGCTCTTGCTATGGCTTTAATTGAAAATATTCAAAGAGAAGACCTAAATGTTATCGAGGAAGCACAGGGTATAAAACGATTAATTAATGAATTTGGCATGACGCATGAGGCAGCCGCAGATGTTCTAGGCAAATCCCGCGTAGCAGTATCTAATATTTTACGATTATTAAGCTTAAGCCAACATGTACAGAATGCCATTCTAGAACATAAGATAGAGATGGGACATGCGCGCGCCTTATTATCATTGGACCCTGATCATCAAGCCATGTTGTGTCAAAAAATTATTAGCCAGAAATTAAGCGTCAGAGACGTTGAAAAAATAGTAGCCAATAAAAAAGCAATCAATACAGATACGAATAAAAAAAATTCTGATGAGGATATTACACGTTTAGAAAATGATCTTTCTGAAAGGCTAGGAATGAAGGTAAACATTCAACATCAAGCTAAGGGTAGCGGAACCTTGAAGATTAATTACCCAAATTTAGAACAATTAGACTTGTTACTGAAAAAGTTAAAATAATTCATTGCTAAAGCTTGACTGTTGAAGCAAATACATAGAAAATTTCACCCTTTGTATAAGCGTCAAGTCAAAACATTAATGAATGAGCTAGAGGACGTAACCAAAAAATTAGATTTTTTGCCTTTAATATATAAAAAAATGATTGTAAAGCAGGTAATTTTTGGATGTGCTGCTGCTGTTTTATTAGGCTTAATGTTTAGCATTCACACGGGAGTTTCATTACTTGCTGGTGTGATGCCAGTTGTTTTAGGTGTGTTGGTAGCGAGCCCTATAGCAAATAAAAAAAATAAAGGTAATCCGAAAAGCATAGTCATTAACGCACTAAAGGCGGAGGCGGTTAAGGTTTTCCTAATTCTGGCTGTAATGTGGCTGGAATTTAAGTTTTATACTGAGCTTGTGCCGATAGCATTAGTTTTGGGTTTAGTAATGGCGGCATTGATATCTGGCATAGCGATATCTCATATAGATAATATTAAAATTGATAATAAGGAATAAAATTTAGTGACTGGAAGTACATACAATACCCCTTCAGATTATATTGGTCATCATCTTGCTTTCAATGAAGTGAGCTTTGGAGACCATCCCTTTTGGACTATGCATGTTGATTCGGTGGTCATGGCTATTTTTCTTGGCCTCGTTAGCATGGGCTTTATATGGTTAGTAGCAAGAAAAGCTACTTCAGGGGTCCCAACTAAAACGCAGGCTTTTATAGAGCTTCTTTTTGGATTTATAGATAATCAGGTCAAAACCTCATTCCATGGAGATAGGCATGCTTTTGTAGCGCCAGCAGCGTTAACGGTTTTTGTTTGGGTGTTGATGATGAATGCAATGGACTTTCTCCCAATTGATATAATGGCTACGATATCCAATCAATTGTTTCATGTGGAGTATTGGAGAAATGTGCCAACCTCCGATATTAATACAACATTCGCTCTGGCTTTAGGAATTTGGTTTCTAATGATTTTTTTCACCATCAAAGTAAGGGGCTTTTACGGTTGGATGCACGAACTATTCTGCTCACCATTTGGAACTTCAGTATGGGTTTGGCCGGCAAACTTTATGTTCAATTTAATTGAATATGTATCGAAACCATTGTCACATTCATTGCGATTATTCGGTAATATGTATGCCGGCGAGGTTATATTCTTATTGCTAGGCATGTGGGCAGCAACAGGGGTGGCTGGAACAATATTTGGAGCAATTCTTGGCGCAGGCTGGTCTATTTTTCACATTCTGATTGTCGTATTACAGGCATTCATTTTTATGATGCTAACGGTAGTTTATTTATCGATGGCACATGAAGGGCATTAGAGTTTTTTTATTTTATTAATTTTTAACTGAAAAGGAAGTAAATTATGGAAAGTGTTCAATATTTAGCAATGATTCAAGCTTATACCGGTATAGGGATTGGTTTGATTATTGGCCTCGGTGCTTTAGGCGCTTGTGTTGGTATCGGCATTATGTGTGCTAGTTTCTTAGACGGCGCTGCAAGACAACCAGAGATGATCCCTCAATTACAAACTAAAGTATTTTTACTTTTAGGCTTGATTGATGCTTCATTTATTATTGGTGTAGGTCTTGCAATGATGTTTGCATTTGCAAACCCATTGTTAAGCGTTGTTGGTTAATTAAATTATTGCTTTGGTTTCTTAAAGCTACATAAGAACCCAAGGCCGGAGTAAAAATGAATATTAATTTTACATTAATTGCCCAAGCTATAGCTTTTTCAACTTTGATTTGGTTTACAGTTAAATTTGTTTGGCCCCCTTTGTTAAATGCAATTGAAAAAAGACAAAAGGAAATTGCTGATGGTTTAGCCGCTGCTCACGAGGGAAAAATGTCCCTTGAGCTTGCTGCAAAAAAGAATGAAGAAACCTTAAGTGAGGTAAAGCAAAAAAGCACAGAAATTATTGGCCAAGCAGAGAAAAGAGCCTCTGAGATTGTTGAAGAAGCGAGAAATAATGCTAAATCAGAAGCAGAGAGAATTTTGGTGGGCGCAAAAGAAGAAATTGCACAAGAAGTTAATAGGGCAAAAGAGTTATTGCGAGCCCAGGTTTCTGTCTTAGCTGTGACAGGTGCGGAAAAGATATTGGCTAAAGAAATTGATAAAACAACTCATGCAGACATGCTCAGTCGTTTAGCTGAGGAGTTATAGGCGAAATGGCCGAGATTTCTACAATAGCAAGACCTTACGCCCAAGCAATTTTTAGTCTGGCAAAAGAACAAGAAACGCTTGCAATCTGGTTAGATGCATTAACCTTAATGACCGGTGTTATTGAAAATCCTGATATAAAAAGCTTTATCCAGGATGCCAAGGTTCTAGACTCAGACCGAGAAAAAACATTACTTAAGATTTTCGGTAAAGATGTTGATGACATGGCTAAAAATTTTATTATGTTGTTAATTGAGAATAAGCGCTTAATGATTCTTCCTGCTATTAAATTGGCTTATGAAAAGCTTAAGGCAGATTATGAAGGAACGGTTGAAGCAGAAATAATAGTGGCAGCGGAACCAGATAAAAAAGCTGTAGATAATTTAATTAAAAGCTTAGAAAAAAAATTCAATAAGAAAATTGAGGGCCACGTAACAATTGATAAAAGTATTATAGGTGGCACAAAAATTATTGTAGGTGACACGGTTATAGATGATTCAATTAAAGGAAAATTAGAAAATTTAGCTTATGCGTTAAAGGCATAAGGATAAAATTAGGAGATAGGAATGCAGTTATCAACATCTGAAATAAGCGAACTAATTAAAAGTAGAATTAAGGATTTTTCTACTTCATCAGAAGCAAAAACCCAAGGCACGGTAGTGTCAGTAACAGATGGGATTGTTCGTATTCATGGATTATCAAATGTTATGTCTGGTGAAATGATTGAATTTCCAGGCAATACTTTTGGCCTAGCATTAAACCTCGAAAGGGATTCAGTGGGCGCCGTTATTTTAGGTGATTACGAACACATTTCTGAAGGCGATGTATGTAAATGTACTGGAAAAATTCTAGAAGTTCCAGTAGGACCAGAGCTCATAGGTAGAGTAGTAGATGCTCTAGGAAGCCCAATTGATGGGAAAGGACCAGTTAAAACAAAAGAAACAGATAAGCTTGAAAAGGTAGCGCCTGGTGTTATTGCAAGAAAATCTGTGTCACAACCAGTTCAAACAGGCTTAAAAGCCATTGACTCCATGGTGCCGATTGGTAGAGGGCAGCGAGAACTAATTATTGGCGACAGACAAACTGGTAAGACAGCGGTTGCTATTGATGCAATTATTAATCAAAAAGGCCAAAATATGAAGTGTATATATGTGGCTATTGGTCAAAAAGCATCGACAATAATGAACGTAGTCCGAAAGCTAGAAGAAAATGGAGCTATGGAATATACGACTGTGGTATCAGCTTCTGCCTCAGATTCTGCAGCGCTTCAATTCTTAGCCCCTTATGCAGGTTGTACTATGGGCGAATATTTCCGTGACCGCGGAGAAGATGCTTTGATCGTTTATGATGATCTAACAAAACAGGCTATTGCTTACCGTCAAATTTCTCTTTTATTACGTCGTCCTCCAGGTCGCGAAGCATACCCTGGCGATGTTTTTTATATTCATTCAAGGTTATTAGAGCGAGCTGCTCGAGTTAATGAAGCGTACGTAGAAAAATTTACTAAAGGTAAGGTAAAAGGCAAAACAGGATCGCTAACTGCACTTCCTATAATTGAAACAGCAGCTGGTGACGTATCCGCATTCGTTCCAACAAACGTAATTTCCATTACCGATGGTCAGATCTTTTTGGAGTCTGATTTATTCAATGCTGGTATACGCCCTGCGATCAACGTAGGTATTTCTGTATCGCGCGTTGGTGGATCAGCTCAAATTAAATCCATGAAGAAAGTTGCTGGTACTTTAAAGTTAGATCAAGCTCAGTATCGCGAGCTCGAAGCCTTTTCCAAATTTGGTTCTGACTTAGATGCAGCAACAAAAGCAGTACTAGACAAAGGCGCTCGCAACGTGGAAATCTTGAAACAACGCGAAGGTGACCCTTATCCGGTAGAGAAGCAAATTGCCATCATTTACGCAGGTGTAAAAGGCCTTATGCAGCCAGTGCCAATTGCAAAAATCAAGGAATTCGAAAAAGATTATTTAACTGTTCTAGAAGCAAACCATGCAGATACGCTTGTTGCGCTCAAAGCAGGAAAGTATACAGACGAAATTGAGGCTGTTTTGACTAAAACAGCCAAAGAAGTAGCTGCTAAATTTGCATAATTAAAGCCTAATTTAGGATTATAATGGCGAATCTAAAAGAAATA
>DGAZ01000026.1:0-12678 GCA_002384685.1 Methylophilales bacterium UBA4017
CCACTAAAACTAAAATCAAAATCTTTGCTATGCAGCATAGGTTTAGGAAGATTAAATATAGGGGTGCCAGATTCAGCAAGCTTAGATAGTGCAGCTCCCCCAGGATACCCAAGACCTAAAAGCTGCGCTGTTTTATCAAAAGCCTCACCAGCAGCATCATCTAGGGTGTCTCCAATAATGTCATATTGGCCTATTTCTTTTACATGAATGATTTGTGTATGACCACCCGATACAAGTAAAGCTAAAAAAGGAAACTGAGGTTTGCTATCTTCTAGCATGGGAGCCAAAAGATGTCCCTCTAAGTGATGAATAGGGATGCTAGGAATGCCCAGCGCGCATGATAATGATTCTGCAACACTACTCCCAACCAATAAAGCTCCAGATAATCCTGGCCCTGCTGTGTAGGCAACAGCATCGATTTGGTACCTTTCAGTGCCTGTTTGTTTTAATAATTGTTCGATAAGTGGAATGATGAAGCTTATATGGTCACGCGATGCTAATTCAGGCACCACACCTCCATAAGCCTTATGTAGATCAATTTGAGAATGTAATGTGTGGCCCAGCAATCCTTTATCCTCATCGTACAGAGCGATGCCAGTTTCGTCACAAGAGGTCTCTATTCCTAGAACAAGCATTAATTTACTTAAATTGGTTGAAAAAAATGAATATTAGCATTAAAATGGTCGGCTTTTCATGGGTAGTATAGTTTATGCTACTAAATTGAAGTTTTAACAATTATAGAGATTATTTAATGTCAACAATTAAAGTTAAAGAAAACGAACCATTTGATGTTGCGCTAAGAAGATTTAAGCGCCTTATTGAAAAAACAGGCCTATTAAATGACCTTAGAGCGCGTGAGTTTTACGAAAAGCCAACATGGGAAAGAAAGCGTAAAGCTGCTGCCGCGGTGAAAAGACAGTACCGTAGGCTCAGAAATCAAATGCTTCCTCCAAAACTGTATTAAAAAAATAATGTCCTTAAAAGAAACTATTAATGAGGACATGAAAAGTGCAATGCGCAGTAAAGATGCTGCGCTACTCGGAACAATAAGGCTTCTTCAGGCCGCAATCAAACAAAAAGAAGTGGACGAAAGAATTCAGTTGGATGATCCCGCCATTATTTCAATCATTGAAAAAATGTTAAAACAAAGAAATGACTCTATTGAAGCCTTTAAGAAGGCAGAGCGAATCGACCTTGTGTCAAAAGAAGAATTTGAGGTTAGTGTGTTAAAAGGTTATATGCCTCAGCAAATGGACTTATCCGATGTTCAATCTATTATTGAGGATGTTATTAAAGCACTGGGTGCTAGCTCAATGAAGGACATGGGACCTGTGATGGCTCAGGCTAAAGAAACACTTGCAGGAAAAGCTGACATGGCCGCAGTATCAAAAATTATCAAAGATAAATTAACGTCATAGCACTATCGCAATTCATACACATATATACTAAATCGTATAATATTAAATAATGATCCCTGAATCATTTATTCAAGAAGTGTTAAATAGAACTGATGTTGTTGATGTGATTGACAAACGAGTTCAGCTAAAAAAAGCAGGAGCCAACTTTGTTGCTTGCTGCCCCTTTCATCAAGAAAAGTCTCCATCATTCTCAGTAAGTCCAAGCAAACAGTTTTACCATTGTTTTGGGTGTGGAGCTCATGGGTCGGCTATTACCTTTCTGATTGAGTTTGAAGGATTAACATTTGTAGAAGCGGTTCATCAAATCGCCAGCAGTCTTGGCCTAACTGTTCCTAACGAGCACATTGCTGATCCAAAAAAGATAAAAGAAAATTTTGGGCTTGAGGAAGCAATGAAAATTGCAAATCAATTCTACCAAAAAGCCTTAAGAGCGTCACCGAAAGCTATTGAATATTTAAAAACCAGAGGCCTCACTGGCAAGGTTGCAAAAGAATTTTCTATTGGTTTTGCTCCTGATGGATGGCAAAACTTAGAGAGTGCTTTTAAACAATACGACGATCCTTCATTAGAAAAAGCCGGTTTGATTCAAAAGAATGACAAAGGAAAGTATTACGATCGATTCAGAAACCGTATTATGTTTCCGATTATTAATGAGAAAGGTCAGGTTATTGCCTTTGGTGGAAGGGTCATAAATCCTGAGGATACGCCTAAGTATTACAACTCTCCTGAAACTCCCTTGTTTCAAAAAAGTTATGAACTATATGGTCTTATCCATGCAAGAAAACCAATTAGGGAAAAAGGTTATGTGGTCGTAGTCGAAGGGTATATGGATGTCGTAGCTCTCGCACAACATGATTTTAAGAATGTAGTTGCTACTCTTGGCACAGCAACAACTATTTACCACATAAAAAAACTCATGCGCTATACACAGGATATTGTCTTTTGTTTCGATGGGGACAATGCTGGTCAAACTGCAGCATGGAGAGCTATGATGAATGCATTAAGTGCAGTCACTGACAATGTAAGGTTAAAATTTTTATTTCTACCAGACAATCATGACCCTGATTCATATATAAGAGAGTATTCAAAAGACGCTTTTGATCAACTTGCTGAAGATGCCTTGCCCTTGTCAGAATACATTGTTAGGCACCTAACATTAACGAATGACCTCTCCTCTCAAGATAAAAAAGTTAGATTATTAAATGATGTAGAGCCTATACTCAATGAAATGACTGCGCCTAAATTACACTTATTTCTTAGAAAAAAGATTGCTCAGTTGGTTGGCCTAGACATGCAAGAGATAACTAATATTTTAAAAGATACTAAGGTTGCTCAACCTTTTTCTAAAAGAATAAAGCTTGAAAAAAGGACACAAATGAACCCCATCAGACGGTTTATTTTATTTATTGTTATTAAACCTGCTTTGGCGAACAAAGATGACCTGACGTTATTTAGCGCTAAGGAAAGCGAGCAAATCCTCGCCAAATCTGTTATCGAGATTGCTCTGGAAAATAAAGATAATAATGCTGCAGTAATGCTTCACCTAATTTCCAACAAGATCGATAAATCCATTTTAAGGGAAATGGAAGATCAGATTGTTAAAATTGATGGAGATTTACCCATAGAAGAAGAAGTCAAAGCTCTCCGCAATAGTCTACAAAAAAAACTGCTCTCCTCAGCAAATAAAACTAAATTAGGGGAGCTACAGCAAAAAAGCTTAGGCTCACTAACGGATGAGGAAAAAACTTTTTTAAAAAATATTAGACGAAAGTAAATAACTGATTATTAAGGTTTTTACTTAATAACATAGCAAACGAATCATTGACATAATATGGTCGAATTGCTAAAATCCCACGGCTCTGCTGCTAAGATAATAAAAAAACATTATTTAGCCAAATTCATTTGAGGTAATTATGGCACGACCTAAAAAAAATCCAGAAGATAAAAAAACCAAACGCGTCACGCGCGTAAAAAAACTAAAGGACTTATATCTTAAAGATGCGGTAAATAATCCTGAAGAGGCAGAAAATAGACGCCTGCAGTTAAAAGCTCTCATTATCATGGGTAAAGAAAGAGGTTACCTTACTTACGCAGAAATTAATGATCATCTTCCAGATGAGGTGTCGGAAAGCGAACAAGTGGAAGGTATTATTGGCATCATTAATGACATGGGCATTATGGTCTATGACCAGGCACCTGATGCAGAATCGGTACTAATGTCTGACGACCGTCCACCAGTAACTGACGAAGAGGCTGCTGAGGAAGCTGAACAGGCCCTTGCCACTGTGGACTCAGAGTTTGGCCGAACAACCGATCCTGTAAGAATGTACATGAGGGAGATGGGTACCGTTGACCTGCTAACCCGTGAAGGCGAGATTGAAATTGCTAAAAGAATTGAGGACGGATTAAGGCATATGGTCCAGGCGATTTCTGCATGCCCAGGTATTATTGACGATCTCATGAATATGGCTGATAAAGTTAAGAAAGAAGAGTTAGGGGTAGAGGAATTTGTTGATGGTTTGATTGATATGGAAGCAGAAAGAGAATTAGCCAAAGTAGAGGCGGCGTTGGCTCAAACAGATGATGAAGACTCTGATGAAGATGACGATGATGAGAATGATTCTGGCAAAGCCAGTGGAATGTCAGTTGAGGACTTAGCAATCTTAACAAAAGAAGTGCTTTCACGGTTTGGAAAAATTAAAAAAGCACACAAAAAGTTATCTGAACTTAGAGAACAAAAAAAATGGACTGACGATGAAGAATACAAAAAACATCAGGATATTATTCTTAAGGAACTGATTAACTTTAGGTTCTCCTCTAAATTTGTCGAGGTCCTATGTGACAAAGTAAGGGTTTTTGTTAAGCAGATTAGGGGCCATGAAAGATCGGTTATGGAATTTTGTGTTGATGAATCTAAGATGCCCAGAGCACATTTTATTAAATCGTTTCCCGGTAATGAGACAAACCTTAAATGGCTGAAAGAAGAAATAAAGTCGGATAAGAAGTATGTTGAAGGCCTGGAAAAACTCAAACATTCTATCCTTGATCAACAATCAAAACTTATTGCGTTAGAAGAATTAGCAGGCATACCTATTAAGAACTTTAAGGAAATTAATAGGCATATGACCACTGGAGAAGCTCGGGCGAAAAGAGCCAAGAGAGAGATGATTGAAGCTAACTTACGTCTCGTTATTTCAATCGCTAAAAAATACACTAACCGAGGGCTTCAATTCCTTGATCTTATTCAAGAAGGTAATATCGGACTGATGAAGGCGGTTGATAAATTTGAATATCGAAGAGGTTATAAGTTTTCAACTTATGCAACCTGGTGGATTAGACAGGCTATCACTCGCTCTATCGCTGACCAGGCAAGAACTATAAGAATCCCTGTGCATATGATTGAGACTATTAATAAAATGAACCGTATTTCTAGGCAAATTTTACAATCTACGGGCCAGGAGCCAGAACCATCAGAGCTAGCTGAAAAAATGGAAATGCCCGAGGAAAAAATTAGAAAAATTCTTAAGATATCAAAAGAGCCGATCTCGATGGAAACACCTATTGGCGATGACGAGGATTCGCATTTAGGAGATTTCATTGAAGATGTCGGTACATTGACACCAGATGATGCAGCGGTCTATGGAAGCTTAAGAAGTGTGACATCCGAAATATTAGAAGGACTCACCCCAAGAGAAGCAAAAGTTCTAAGAATGCGTTTTGGCATTGAAATGAATACTGACCATACTCTAGAAGAAGTTGGTAAGCAGTTTGACGTGACTAGAGAGCGTATACGACAAATAGAAGCTAAGGCGCTAAGAAAGTTAAGACACCCTACTCGCTCCGAAAGATTAAAGAGCTTCTTGGAAGGTAAGGATTAGTTTTAGGGCCCATAGCTCAGTTGGTTAGAGCAGGGGACTCATAATCCCTTGGTCCCAGGTTCGAGTCCTGGTGGGCCCACCACTTATATCAAAGCTTTTAGAGAATTGCTCTTCTAAAAGCTTTTTTTATTTCTGTTAAAGCTGACCCGACCCGATATTTGCTTTAATTAAGCTTGGGATTAACCTTAAGGAATAGATAATCAATACCATGATATTGCAAATGTTTGATATCGTTGGTTAGCCCATAAAGTAATTTTAGGGACAGCTTACTCTCAATATTATCCTCCCCAATATCCTTTATTGCTGCTGCTGCCGATTCTGCATTCACTCCTGATGGCGCTGATATAAATTCTAACTCAACTTCATCACCCTCTTGATAGATACGGATATGCACGGTAACTTTATTTTTACGATTATTTTTTTCTTGATTCTCAATCAGGAAGTTTAATCCTTCCTCGGCAATCAACATTAATTTATTTTCCCATTTTTTTTGCCATTGGTTTGTCTTGGCAAAATTATTAATTAAGTGGTTGATTTTTTCTATGCTGGTAATGTGAAGGGGAACGGATAACTTGTTCTTCGCCCTTTTTTTAAGCGAGAACAAGAACATGATAAGGATTGCTGTTAAACCCCCGGATGTTGTTCCATTGGAGAGAAAAATCTGCATACCTTCGGGGAAAGCTTCGTTGAATAAAAATCCACCTTGGAAACCAACTCCCGCAAAAAAACCAAAGCATACTGCCAACAAAGCTTCAAAAGATAGCTTGGTTTGGTTGACCATTTGCAGACCATGACCAAATAATAAGATGATAATAACGAGAATATAGCCAGCCGCAACTGGACTAGGGATTGCACTGATTAAGGCAATTAATTTTGGCGACAGGGCAAATAAAATCATGAATAACCCGCCATAAAAACCGACCCTTAAGGCAGCAACTTTGGTGATCTCCATAACGCCAATACTCATGGAATATACGGTATTCGGAACCGATCCTAAAATACCTGCTAAGAAACTGCCTACTCCGTCAGCATTGATAGCTCCTTGTATAGCTCTAAAGTCGATAGGCCGTGCTTTTCTATAGGAAAATTTTTGTACAGCAATACCGTCAGCATAAGTTTCTATACAACCAACAAACGTGATTAATACGAATGCTGGAAGCAATGCCCAGAAACTCTCGTTGAATGTAAAGTCAAAACCTGGCCAATGATTATCAGGTAAACCAATCCAATCCGCAGTTATTACCTTAGAAAAATCAACTAGACCTACCTGATAAGAGTAAATAGATCCTATGACGATACCAATCAAGGGCGCCCACAGTCGTGAAGTTTTACTTCCAAATAGTGAAATTAATAGGATGGGAATCAATGTGGCAAGAAAGATATAAGGCACAGCCATATTGCCTACAAACTCGGCAGGAACTCTTTTTAACATTGACCAAACTACCGGAGCGACATTAAGCGCCATGAGCATAAGCACGACTCCACCTATGGCAGGAGTTAACACCTTTCTTAAGGGCCCCATTTGTGAAGTAAAAATAAATGTTGCGAGCGACGCAACAGCAACCAGTGTAAGGAGGAGAGATGTCCCTCCTAGCTCTAATGCTGAAACGGCTACGGAAATAAAAGCAACATTTGATCCCACAAAAAGGAGATTTCGACCACCAATAATTCCAAAACGACTAGCCTGCAACCAGGTTGATACCCCGCAAGCAAGAACGGCTGCAAATACAAGCCAACTAATTTGGCCAGCACCTAGGCCAGCTTCTCGTCCGACGATAAGCGGTGTTAGCATAATACCGGTCACGATCATAATTGTTACTTGCAACCCAAGACCAGCAGAAAGCAAATGGGCAGGCTTTTCGTCAGGCTCAAAACGCACTATATTATTATCACTCATCTTTAAAATCCTAGTCAAAAAAACCTTTTTAATCTATATTAAATGATATTAACTATTAATATAAATTTTATTTTGGTTATTTAAAGGCATACATCACTGCATACTTATTAACAAACTAGGCAACATATAAAAAATGATAGAAATTAACCATGAAGTAAAAAATGACACCCTTATTATTAATCCTGTTGGGCGCCTTGACGGTTTGACGTCGAAAAAATTTATGGAAGATACAGAGGGTCTTATAAAATTAAATTCTGCGCGTGTAATTATTAATTTAGATTCGCTTGATTACATCAGTTCAGAAGGGCTTCGATCCATTCTGACTACGGCAAAAACGATTAAATCTCAGGGTGGAAAGTTTGGCTTGTGCACGCCCTTAGACGGAGTACGAGAAGTTTTAGAAATTAGTGGCTTTGGCGAGATGCTGGGCGTCTATGAAAGCCTAGAACTAGCTTTAAGTAGCGTTTAAATTTATTTAAGCATGGTGGTCAAGAAACTTGACCCACTATTCATGCAATCAAAAGTGTGCAACCCAAGCTCCCTAGAAAGTTCTTTGTATGCAGATATTCCTCGGCAACTATTTCCCCTTTCATCCAGCATAGGGGAGTATGTTGCAATACCCATTTGACGGTTAACAACTCCCATCAACCCCCCTGAAACTCCACTTTTTGCAGGAATTCCAACCTCATTAGCCCAGCGACCCGTATTGTCATACATGCCACAAATATTCATGACTGACATCATACTTTTTACAGCATCAATACTAAAAACTTCTTTTTTAGTCATAGGATTCTCTCCTACATTTGCAATAGTTGCTGCGATGCTTGCAAGGTCACGACAATTTATTAAAATAGAGCATTGGGCAAAGTATATCTCCAGTATCTGTTCAACATAATCACTAATCATATTAAAGTTGAGTAAAAGATAGGCGATAGCACGATTTCGATGACCAGTTTTCGACTCCGACCAATAGATTTCTTTATCAATTTCTAGAGGCCTACCCGCAGCCAAGCTAAATTTTTCAAGAATAAAATCAATAGCATCTTTACCATATTTATCAAACAACATTGCGGAGGCAGTAATTGCACCAGCATTCACCATTGGGTTATAAGGCCTGTTTGTTTTTGGCTCTAATTCAATTGAATTAAATGCATCTCCGCTAGGCTCAATATCTATTTTTTTTTCGACCTCCTCAGGACCATAAATTTCTAATACCATTCCATAAGTTAGAGGCTTGGAGATTGATTGGATTGTGAATAAAGTATTAGTATTACCACACTCAAATAATTGGCCCTTAGCACTTAAAATGGCAATACCAAAGTGCTTTGGATTGGATTTACTTAGTTGGGGAATATATGATGCGACCTCACCATCTTGTTGATTGATATAACGGCCATGAATGCCATCAATTAAGCTTTGAATTTCATGTTTTATTGCTTCAGCCATAACAAACATTACAAACTATGAGAGAAATATCTACAGTACCCATTTTTTAATCAACATTAAGTGAGAACAAAGCTCTCCGCTTCCTTCTGACTCTCAAAGAAAGAACCAAATTGATCTAAACCTGCAAGACAAAGCGTAGAATGAATTTCCTTATTACAATCTAAGAAACACATTTTTGCAGAACGGTTATGGACTGACTTAATAGTTAAAATTAAAGCCCGAATACCTATTGAGGCAACGTAGGTCACATCTTGCATATTAATAATTATTGCTTGTCTTGGTGCAGCTGTCATTCCGCTCAATTTAAGGCTAATTTGGTCTGTCCCTAGGATATCTAATCTGCCTGATAAATTGATTAAAAAAGCACCGGATGAGAGCTCTTTCTCTTCTATATTCATTGCACTACTCACAAAATAATTTCATTCATCATACTATTTATGAAAAAATATGACTACAATTAGTTATGGTAAAGCCAAATAAAACGGTAATTTGCATGGGAGATGATTGGGCTGAGTTAGTCAGTCTCACAGAAAAGCTGACCCTTTTTTTTCATGCCCATAAAAATCCTAACATGATTAATTCTGTTAATTTACTTCTAGAGGAGCTTTACTCCAACACGCTTAATTACGGGAAATGTGTCAAAGCGCAAGTGACCATCACACTTGAAATGAGTGACAATGAATTACTAATTCAGTACGAGGATAATGGCATCGCTTTTAACCCTTTGGAAGAAGCGAAGCATCCTGACCTTAAAAGCAACATTGAGGAACGAGCGATCGGGGGTCTAGGCATTCATTTTATAAGAAATATGACTGATTCCCAACAATATGAACGATTAAAGGGTATCAACAAAGTTATTTTAAGAAAGAGTTATTAGCTTAAAAGTATAAATCAGCGTCTTATTTCTCGTATAGTTTTTTCTATTCCTTACTATTTGACATAAATTTGTAACATCTTGCATTTATGATACACGCTCTGATCAAAAATCAGAGCTCATTCATTTAATCCCAAAAGGAAATTCAGCATGAAAAAGTTAGCACTAATCGCACTTACATTCTCATCCATCTCTGCAATGGCAGTAGAAATTACCGACCTTGAAAAAGTTATTCGCTATGGCCAGGTAGTCCAGGCAGCAAAAACTAATCACAATAATTCACAAGCTTGTGTTGCACAAACAGGCATGATTGAAGCATTAAGAAATACGGATATGGTAGACGCTTTAGAAATTGCTAAAAAAGAACAAGCCACGCTGTGTAAAGTATTTAATAATAAGTCGTAACGGCTAAGCAATGAAAAACAACCGGCATCTGCCGGTTTTTTTTCGCTTTGTATTTCGCTTCACATTAAATTTAGGTTAAAAAAAGCACCCCGAAGGAGACTTCTTTATCTTCATGCTTTCGTTTAGAGTAAATTCTAGAATAATTATATTCAAAATACTTATAATCCAAACAATTCTAATGTATTTTATATAGGGGTTAGAAGTGCTGTTCGAAAAACTTAAAATACGATAATATATTTCATAAGAGACGACCTGCTATTTTTTTAACCCTGTTTTTTATCTGCTTGCATGTTCCGGCGGAGAATTTTTTTGAACAAGGAGGGTTTATCTCTCCTGCTAATTTTGAAGCAATAGAAATTTTGGCCGGGTCTCCTGAGCATGCTGAAAAATTACTACGTAATTTACAACGTTATGAATCCTACCGACCAGACTCCTATTCAGATGCCACCAGAAATCCGTTTAATAAAAATAATCGATACAAATTTTTTGACGATGATAATCACAAGTAACAATTAAACTAATCATTACCCTTTAGCACCCCTCCACATATCCAACATAATTCAGCTGTATGTATTGTAATGAGAATCATTCTCATCTATAATTGAGAATGATTCTCATTTACATAGAAGGAAGCCATGAAAAAAACATCGCAATTAATCATTACTGCTTTTGCTGTATTGGTGAGCTTGACAGCACAATCTGCCCCCACGAACGAGCAAATCATGGAGATGATGATGGATCTCAAGCAAGAGATTGCAGAATTAAAAAAAGAAAACCAAAAACTAAAGGGTGACGTCGAGGAAGTGGTAGAGGTAACTGACGAGGCGATCAAATCCCAAATGAAACTGAGTAATAAGTCTACTTTTGGAGGCTACGGTGAGCTTCATGGTAACTGGCTGGAAGATCAAAAAGGGGTAAGCGATGTGGATGAAGTAGATTTTCATCGATTCGTCTTATTCTTTAACCATGAGTATTCAGATAAGCTGAGATTTGTTTCTGAGGTTGAAATTGAACATTCCTATGTGGGTGATGGGACAAGTGGTTATGTTGAATTAGAGCAGGCTTATGTTGAATACGACTTAACAGGATCTACCTCAATATCTGCTGGATTATTTCTCATTCCTATAGGACTTTTAAATCAAACACATGAGCCCGATACATTTTATGGTGTTGAAAGAAATGACGTAGAGAAAAATATTATTCCAACTACCTGGTGGGAATCAGGCGCCATGGTAACTGCAGAATTAGCTCAGGGATTAAGTCTTAAGGGAGCAATTAGTACCGGACTTAAAGCTAAGGATACAGAGGTAAATATCAGAGATGGCCGACAAAAGAGTTCAAAAGCTAAAGCTGAGTCTTTTGCTTACACCGCTAATCTTGAGTACACAGCTATACCGGGAGTAAGACTAGGGGGGACAATTAACTATCAGGAAGATTTTCAGAATGGTGGAACAGTTGATGCAGGAGGAGCCATCCTTACCGAAATACATGCTGATATAACACAAGGGCCATATAGATTAAGAGCGCTGTATGCAAATTGGGATTTAGAGGGTAATGCACCGGAGGCTAACGGTGCAGACGAGCAAAAGGGTTGGTATATTGAGCCATCCTACAAGGTGAATGAAGAGCTTGGATTTTTTGTTCGCTATGCTACGTGGGATAATACATCAGGAAGTGGCAGCGCAACAAACACTGAATACCAGCAAACAAATATTGGGCTGAATTGGTGGATTGATCCGCAAGTAGTTTTTAAAGTAGATTATCAGGACCAAGACGTGGGCGCCGGTATAAGTAAAGAGCTTGACGGACTTAATCTTGGTGTTGGGTACTCATTTTAGCAGACCTTGTATGAGCTATTATCTTCAAGCTGCTTTGATATTTTTTGCATTAATAGCTGTCAATATTGTCTATGGTGGTAGCGCTCATGCAAAGGGAGTCTATCAAACAGAGGATGCATTTTTGCATGACGTGTTTGGAGATAACGTCCCACAGAAACAATCTATTTTGCTTAGAAGTGATGTTAGGGAGTCTGTTGAAAAAATATTAAATCACCCCTATGCAGGACTCAAAATAGTCTACTGGGAACAAAACAATCAAAGCGCATGGATTCTTGAGGAGATAGGAAAAGAGCACCCTATAACCTTTGGAATTGTTGTGGCTAATGGAAAAATTAAAACAGCAAAGGTATTAGAATTTCGCGAAATAAGGGGATGGGAAATTAAATACCCAGCTTTTACTAGGCAATTTATTGGGGCATCGTTAAGGGGATATGATCTCGATAGGAGTATTGATGGTGTATCAGGAGCTACCTTATCCGTGTGGGCAATGACAGCAGTTGCCAAATTAGCCCTTTATTTAGATGGGTACATAAAAAATAGCTAAATGAAAAAAAACATGAAAAAAATTACTGCGCTTCATAAGTACATTGGGATAGCTGTTTGTATAATCCTGATTCATCTCGCGGTAACGGGGATATTTTTGAATCATACACAAGACTTGGATTTAGATAAACATTACGTGACCTCGTCATGGATTTTAGATCAGTACGGCCTAAAAGTTCCGCAACCTGATCTTGTTTACGCCATTCAAAACGATAATTTTTCTCAGTATGGCGTAGAGCTTTTCTTTAATGGCAGCCCGGTCATTCAGATCGAAAAAAATCTCTTGGGTGTTGTTTGGCACAATGGCCAATACATTCTTGCTACCGAAAGTCACTTGCTTCTCATGAACCAAGAGGGGACCCTACAAAAAACTATAGAC
>DGAZ01000026.1:13003-24315 GCA_002384685.1 Methylophilales bacterium UBA4017
GCGGCTATGGTCTGCAACATCGGTATTAACTGACTGGAAAGAAACACCACTAAAAAGTGTCTCATGGAGCAGCGCCGGATCCTTGACCTCGATAAATAAAAAAAGGATTCATCGGTATTTTGTGGGAGATGGCGTTAGCCTGGAACAAGTAATTCTAGATTTTCATAGCGGTGCAATATTTAAGCAGGCAGGAAAACTATTTTTTGATATCACCGGTTTACTACTTATCATCTTATCTTTGTCAGGTCTATTGCTCTGGTCGAGTAAAAGAAAACGTTAACCTAACCCCTGTGCGTTACCAGTTGATAGGTTTCTCTGCGTAATCAATAAAGCGTCCAGAATTCTCTAAGGTCAGCTTGTCGATAACCTCCATCATACCAACAACACTTTGATCAACATTAATTAAAGCGTTCATTCCGCCCATGTCAGTTTTTACCCAGCCTGGATGGAGAGTGAGGGTGGCAATACCGTGAGACCGTAAGTCGTGTTGCAGGCTCCGCATCACCATATTAAGTGCAGATTTACTAGACCGATAAATATAAGACCCTCCGCTCGTATTGTCATCAATACTCCCCATCTTGCTAGTGACTGATACCACCTTCTTCAAGACTCCATCCATGATGTGGGGTAAAAAAGTGCAGGCTATTTCGTAGGGAGCAATAGTATTGGTAGTAAAGCTTTCTAACCACGCCTCCTTATTGACAGAGCCAAGCGAGCTTGATCGCCAGATCCCTGCATTATTAATCAGGATATCAATAGGTAGGCCCTTTAACTTGTCAGCTAACATTTGGATACTTTCCGACTGGGCAACATCTAAAGTTAATATCTGTATATTGCTATATCGATTGGCCATGCTCGTTAATTGATCTGCACTATCGATGTCTCGGCAGGTGGCAATCACTTGGAAATGTTTTTGTGCATAGAGCTCAGCAAATTTCAATCCTAGCCCTCTATTGGCTCCAGTTATTAAAATGGTAGATGGGTTCATGACGCTACATTCTTTTTTGTTGTTATATAATTAAGTTTATACTAAAGAATAAAAGCCAACCAAGGATTATCTATGAAATTTTCTCTTATCATTGCTGTTATATTGCTATCCACTCAAGCTTTCGCAGCTGAATTCGATAATTACTGCGCTATCAGTTTGGCTGAAGGAAATTTTCATAAAACGGACTGCTCTATTAAGGCTGACTTTGAGGGCAAGGAATATTGCTTTGGCAATGAAACATCAAGGTCTATTTTTGTGAAAGAGCCATTGACGATGATCAAAGAAGCGCAACAATTTTTTAGTAAAAATACCGAAACCACCAGAGAAAAAGTGACGCAGCTTGGAGTCGAATCAATGTTAGATGATCCCGATTGTGATTTGTCGCATAAAGACCTCGGGTACTTAAATTTTAAGGGTAAAGACTTAACGCATTGCGTTATGGTCAATACCAGTTTTTTTGGCGCAGACCTCCGAGGTGCTAATTTAACTGGAGCTAATTTACAGCGTGCATACCTTAACCTAGCACGACTTGAGGATGCCAATTTTTCAGGCGCTAATCTTCGTGAAGCAACCATGTTCCAACCGATTTTTGGCAACACTATATTCAGTGGCGCCAACCTTAGTAGTGCAAGAGTTATCGGCACTCTGGGTAAGGTAGACATGTCATCTGCGCAGGTAATAGACGGTCAGTTTGGGCTCGATGTAGGTAATCAGCCCATGGGCCAAATGAAGTTTGATTCCTCGGGCGGTGACTTTAGCAAAACCAATTTTGAAAGGGCCGATTTAAATATTGCTAGTTTTATTTTTGGTAATTTACGAGAAGCTAATTTGCGCCACACTAATCTATATCGGGCAGAATTGATTCAAGCTGATTTAACCGGGGCTGATTTAACCGGGGCTGATTTAACGGATGCGAATGTTGATGGAGCCAATTTCAACAATGTTAAAGGGTTGGAAACTGTAAAAGGCTTTAATACGGTTAAGGGTAAGTGTAAGAATTGTGGGATGTAGGTTTTACGACCAAAAAAAACGCCCGTCAAGGGCGTTTTTTAATTTTATACTTTTCTTAGTTTACTGCTGCTTTAAGTGCGGCACCAGCTTTAAATGAAGGAACAGTTCTTGCAGAGATTTTTAATTCAGCGCCTGTTTGAGGGTTTCTACCTGTACGCGCAGCTCTCTTAGCCACTTTAAATGTACCAAAACCAATCAAGGTTACTGAGTCACCTTTTTTTAGTGCACCAGTAACTGCTGCAACTGTTGCATCGATAGCACGTCCCGCTTCTGCTTTAGTTGAGCCTGTTGCGCTTGCTACTGCTTCTATAAGTTCACCTTTATTCATGTAATCCTCCAGATATTTAATGTATGTTTCAAAATAATACATTGTTTGCGTATACCGTCAAATAATTTATTATTTTGGTTTTTCTTTCTTAATTTTCTAAAACCCTTGTCAATACTGCCTTTAGAGCCAGGTTTCGTTAACTTTGCCTATTTTATTAATGCTTGTCAACAATTAAATACCTATTTAATTGTTGTACGTCGGTCACCATTCCAATTGATTAATGTTACAATAATCAAATGAATAAAGTAAATCGTGGAGGTTTTAGGGTAGGCTCAGGACGTAAGTTGGGAAGCGGTAGTTATGGCGAACCAACAACCGTAATACGCGTTCCTAAAAGTAAGATCACCGATATCAGGCGGTACATTGTCCGGAAGCAATCCTATAATATCGATACCATTTTCACTGCCCCCTCTGAGCCAACTAACCAACCGTTACCATTATTTTCTCACAAGGTGCCGGCAGGGTTTCCCTCTCCAGCAGATGATCATGTAGAGAAAAAATTGGACTTAAATGATTATCTAATCAAACAAAAAGAAGCCACTTTTTTTGTCAGTATCAAAGGTGATTCCATGATTGATGCCAGCATTCATGATGGTGATATTGTGATTGTGGATCGATCAAAGGAGGCTAAGATTGGTGATATTGTATTGGCTTCCATTGACGGTGAATTTACGGTTAAAACATTAGCCAAACATTTGTCGCACCCAAGATTACTACCAGCCAATAGTAAGTATAAGTACATTGATGTCACCGAGGGTATGATGTTTGAAATTTGGGGTGTCGTTACTGGAGCAGTGAGAAAATTTAAATAGCATGATGGCTTTGGTGGACGTGAATAATTTTTACGTAAGTTGTGAAAGGCTTTTCAATCCTTATCTGATAGATAAGCCGGTAGTAGTATTAAGTAACAACGATGGCTGCATCATTTCTCGCAGCCAAGAAGCAAAAGATCTAGGAATTAAAATGGGCGAACCATTATTTAAAGTGACAACAATGATCAAGCAACACCAAGTGCAGGTATTGTCCTCTAATTATCCTCTCTACGCCGATATCAGTGATCGTGTCATGTCTTTGTTATCTGGCTTCACAGATACGCAGGAGATTTACTCTATTGATGAATGCTTTCTTAATATGGAGGGCCAGAACAATTTACTGGACATTGCTCAGGAGATCAAAGATTTGCTATGGCGCTATCTTCGTATGCCGGTGTGTGTAGGTATAGGACCAACAAAAGTATTAGCAAAGTTTGCGAATAGATGTGCAAAAAAACAAGATCAACAGAGGGGTGTTTTTATGATCAGGGATGCCAATATGTCGGGGCTGCATAACATCATGGATGACCTATCAGTAGATCAAGTCTGGGGTATCGGCAAGGCCCTGTCAGCCAAACTACAAAGCAAAGGCGTGTATTCTGTATGGGAACTTAAGCACTCTAATCCGGTATGGATGAGAAAAGTATTTGGCATCAATATTGAGAGAATTATTTATGAGCTTAATGGTATTTCATGCTTATTGATTGACAATCAGCATGTAGCAAAACAAGCCATTCGGTGTTCTAGAAGTTTTGGCAGGCGAGTGAGTGATTACGGTCGGTTGGCGGAAGCGGTCACTACCTTTGTTGGCTGCGCTGCACTCAAGGCAAGAAAACAACATACGGTAAGTAACGCCATAACTATTTTTTTAAGCACCAACCCTTTTAATAAAAAACTGCGTCATTATCAGGAGGTTATTACAATGCCTTTGGAGCAGCCGACCAATCATACCAGCCTCATTGTTAAGGCAGCGCTAGATGGATTAAGAAAAATTTATAAAGAGAATGTTGCTTACAGTAAGTGCGGAGTTATTTTAAATAATCTAGAAGAGCTAAGAAAATTACCCTACCCCCTGATAACTTCGGAAAATAAAAGACAAGTTAGCCTAACAAAAACAATCGATGAAATTAATAACAAATTTGATAAATACAGTTTACGTATAGCGTTTCAACCGCTCAACCCATCATGGAATATGAGGCAAGCCTATCGTAGTCAATCGTACTCCACATCGTGGAGCGATTTAGTATCGGTTGGCTGTTAGCTAATTTGTAGGGGCAGGATTGAGCTTAATAAAAATATCTTGATTTTGTAGGTGTACCTTCCAACCCTCAAAATAGAGTTCGCTGCGCGTTGGATCAAGCTGTATTTTGAAGGGAGCGACACCGCGATGTGTGAGTTTTTCACCCTCAGAAAGGGTGTATGTAGCTAAGGTATCATTGTTATCAAGAGCGCAAATGGTCTGCGCTTTAGTGGAAATTAAGTGAAAGTAAGTGGCTGGCTTTTCGGGTGAGTTGGTCGAAAAATGAGTGAATGGTGAAGCGGTGCGAATGGTGCATATAAAAGACAAAGCTTGTGCATTGGGAGTAGCAACCTCAGGAACCTCCTTTTTTTCTATGATGTCAGTCGGGTCGCCAGCTTGGCCAGGAACTTCTAACACTATAGGCAAATCATTTTGTGTTAATTCACTTGCGTCCGATGCAGGTAAATTGATAGCCTCATCAGAGCTTGCCGGTAACTCCAAATCATCATGAGAGGAATTATTAACAACAATGAAAAACACAATAATGATGAGGGTAAGGAAAGCACAGAGAGGAAGGACAAATTTATTCAGGCTTATCTGCTGAATATCGTCTACGATAGACGGCTCCAGATTTCTTGGGGCATCGGGAGGAATAACCTTTTCGATAGGTAACGCCAAGATGAAAGCATATCGTTTAATCGCCAATGTCCGAAAGTGATCATTAGCAAAGCCATGGGGAAGGTGTTCCTCAATAGACTTAATTTGCCCCTCATGCATCGTTAGTTGCTGTGCAATATCACTCCGAGCAATCTTTTGTCTCGTTCTTTCCTTTTTGAGAAGGGCGCCGTTATATTGAAAGGTTTTATTACTAGCCATGGCTTAAATGAACCTAAAGGCAATAATGGCGACAAGGGTAGGAGGGATGGCTCCCATTAAAAGACCCAGGGGTGCGATCGTATTTTCAGGAAAGTGGTCGCGCAATATCGCTATTCCTGCTGGGTTTGGGGCATTAGCAATTACCGTAAGACCACCACCAGTAACGGCACCCGCCACTAAAGCAATTTTAAACTCATCAGACAACCCGTCAACCAAAGAACCAAGGTAGGTGAGAGCAGCATTGTCTGTAAATGCGGTTAATGTTGTAGCACCAAAAAAGACAGCATCCGAACTCATCGACATCAGGGTAGGTTCAAGCCACCATTGCTGAACACCCCCAAGCACCACAAGGCCTGCCAAAAAGAAGGCGACTAGGAGAGCTTGCGTAAGAATGAGAGGGTTTTGAAATTTTTTGTACGCAGAGCTAAAGCCAAGAAAGAATAGAAACAGGGCCATAAACACAGCCGGGTGATGAGCAAAAAAGACCACACCGATCAAAAAGAAGAGATGAGCGAATATGATAGGTAAGGGCATTTTGGTAGCATTATTTCTTTCTTTTAGTTTGATCAGTTTCAAATCATCTTTAAAAATGAAAACTAATATTAGCGTATTGGCTAAGACAGCTATCGCTGCGCGCCAGCCAAAATTAGTAAGCATGAAGTGAATGTCCCAATCCCATGTAGCACTGACCATTAACACAGGCGGTGCAGCATAAGGGGTTAGTGTTCCGCCAATAGATATATTGACAAATAGCACGCCTAACGTTGCATATTTAAAACGACTGCTGGTTTCTTTGCCAAAGTAATTAACCCCTAAAAGCATAGCGGCCAATGTCATAGCAGCAGGCTCGGTGATAAATGAACCTAGGAGAGGGACCAAACTTAAGAGAAGAAAATAAATGGCCATTTCCTTTGGGATCGGAATGATACGAGCAATAGACAGCACTATGTTTTCAGAAAGATGCAAAATCGGTTTCGTTGCAGCAATAACCATAATGACAAACACAAACATTGGTTCGGTATAATTTCGGCTATCCACGTAGGCAACGGCACTCTCATAGCCGTTGATACCGAACATAAATAACACCAGAATCATTGCCCAAAAACCAAATACCACCTCTACCTCGCCCAGGAGATGCAGAAGGCCTGAGTACTTAGGATGGCTATGGGCTAATTCTAAGAAATATTTGGTAGAAAAAGTATGGATAATGGCAATGAAGAAGAGCGATGCGCTTATAATGTTAATGAGTGATGGATTCATAATAAAAGATTAGTTAGGTTTATTAACAAAGCACATATTCTATCATTGCATTTATCGTGAACTTATAATTAATTGGCGCCTTTATCGCTATGTCGAAAATTATTTTAATATAATTAAGGATTTATTAGAAGGTTTGTTATGAAGCAACTATCCCAACAACAAGTCAATCACCTCATGATGCTTCATCAGCAAGGCCGCTACACGGAAGGGATTGAGGAGGCACAGAAATTAATAAAAGCTTTTCCCGGTGAACTGATGCTTTTTAACCTACTGGGCGTATGTTTAGAACAAGAAGGTGCATTCCAAAAAGCAGCCGACGCCTACAAGCAAGCAGTTAAAATTAACCCCTCTATTCCTGAGCTACAATTTAACCTAGGCGCGATGCTGTATGCGTTAAATGAACCAAGTCAAGCAATCCATCATTATGAAGAAGCCATTCGGTTAAATGCAAATTTTACGGAGGCTTATTTTAATCTTGGGACCCTTTATCAAAGCCAATCGGAATATCATCAAGCAATCCATTTATATGAAAAGGCCTTAGAAATTCAGCCAGGCTTTTTTGAGGCATTAGCTAACATTGGAACCATCAAGCAGTTACAAGGATTTCCTGATGAAGCAATCGAGTGCTTTAAAAAATCTATCAATATTAAAGAGGATGCTAAAGGTCATTATAATTTAGCTGGGGCCTATCGCAATCAAGGCAACTTAATATTAGCGATTAAGCATTTTAAAAAAGCGGTAGAGTTAGGATCCGATGAACCCGAGTTTTATTCCGACCTGGGTGATGCGCTTTGGCATGACGGAAAAATAAAAGAGGCAAAAGAGTTTTTGCATATGGCCGTTAAAATGGACCCCCATCACCCGAGAGCCAATTATCAGCTAGCAGTTTTTTTGTATGATAATAAAGCGTTTGAAGCAGCCATGACGTATTTTGATCGATCGCAATTTGAAGATTGGCAGGAAAGGGTGCTTTATTGCCATTACAAGTTAAAACAATTCGACTTATTTCAGGATAAATTATTAGCACTCACCATACATAAAAATAAGTCCCCCTTTTTGGCGACCCTTTCGACTCATTTTGCCCAAAATTTTCAAAAGAAAGATCCTTATAATTTTTGCCCCTCACCTTTAGACTATGTGTGCCACCAAAAAATACCTGAGCTAATGGAAAACAATAGGGCGTTGGTAGAGAGCTTACTTAACGATATCAATTCGGCTGATATCGGACAAAGAAAGCAAAGTCGGTTGACGGCCGGCATTCAATCATCCGGAAATTTATTCAAAAGGCCAGAGAAGTCTTTTCTAAAGTTAAAAGAGGCTTTGATTAAAGTGATCGATGCCTACTATAAAAATATTAAAGAGCGTGATTGTGAATTCGTACGATCATTTCCGGCCAACATAGACTTTAGCAGCTCATGGTATGTGAAAATGCAAAGTGGCGGGCACCTTAATTCCCACATACATGAGGACGGATGGATTAGCGGCGCCATTTATTTGTCGATTCCTTCTCAAGCCGTACCATCCGATGATGGCGCTATTGAGCTGAGTACCGATGGTGACGATTATCCAAAAATGCATGATGATTTCCCCAAGAAAACTATACTACCCGAAGCGGGTGAGGTTATTTTTTTTCCTTCGTCGGTATTTCATCGCACTATACCTTTTCAGTCGGATGAGGAAAGAATTTGCATTGCCTTTGATGTGCGACCTGAAGCTTAGATCACTTGTAATTTTTGTGCCATTTTTTTCAAGAAATTCATAGCGATACGATTGTCCTCCTGGAGCAGTTGGCGCATCTTTTTTTCTGGAAGAATGATGACACGTGCCCAGTCAGAAATAACATAAGCGGAAGCAACGCGAGGAATTTTATTGAGTAATGATAGCTCCCCAAAGTATTGGCCAGAAGCAATAGTTTCTACTACCCTGCCTTCTTTGACAATACCTACCTCACCCTCAATAACAAAAAATAATCGCTGGTCATGATCACCAGCAGTGAAAATAATTTTATCTTTTTTAAGGCGTTGCCCAAAATAATCCATCAATTTTTTATGGATAGGATGCCGATGAATGTTATCTATATTAAATAATGCTTTAATTAATAGTATCTCTTTTTTATGGAAAGCCGCGATTACTTCTGCACCGATAAGGAGGGCGGCAGTATTGAGATAAAGCCAGATGAGAGAGATAAATAAATTTCTCATCCCCCCAAAGAAAACCCCGTAATATTCGCTGACCGATGTGAAAGAACTAAAAGCGTTACTTAATCCAAACCAGCATAGGCTAGTCACTAGTGCGCCATAGAATATATATTGGGAATAGGTTTTAACCGGTATAAAAATCTTAAAGAAGAAAGAGACGACAATAACTAACAAAACAAATGACAAGGCGGAGGTTAACAAACTTTTTTCAATAAGTGGAACGTAGTCGGTAAAAAAATGAGATGCTTGAACCAGGTAGATATTGATTGATGTGTATATAAATAGTAAAACCATGATTGCGGTGACAGCCATCAGGTCCCTCACTTTATTTTTTAAGTAGGTATGTTTTTTAGCTGCGCTGAATATGTTATTGAAACTTGACCTAAGAGCAGAGGTCAGGGGCGTTGAACCAAGAAATAAAATCGTAATCCACAATGCTCCCCAACTCGCTTTTGTTGAAGCCACCTTTCCGACCTCACCCATAATCCGGCCACTCATCTCTGGCAACAGAAGGGCTGTGATATTTTGTAGTTTTTCTAACGCTAGCGAAGAACTGCTAAGCCATTGGCTGAAAAAGAATAGAATCAGCAGAACAAGAGGGATAAAGGCAAATAAGGAAAAAAAAGATATGGAGGCATTAACCGCTAAGAAATTATGGCGCTTAAAACTGGATAAAATTTCCTGAAAAATAAAGTAGTTTTCTCCTTGGCGGGTAGCGGCAACTTTTGTAATAAATTTCATGGTCGTGGTTAGAGTGATTTAAATTTTTCAGTAGCCTTAATTAATCCATCCAATGTCCCCGCCTCAGAGGCTGAGTGCCCGGCATCGGGAACCATAATTAAATCAGATTGAGGCAATAACCGCGCGACTTCATACGCTGTTTTTGGCGGGCATACCATGTCATACCGACCCTGTACGATACTGACAGGTTTATCTTTCAGTACAGCGAGCTTTTGTAGAATGCCTGCCCCATCCATAAAGCAGTCATGTTTTATATAATGAAGCTGAACCCTTGCTCTCGCCAATTCAAAATCACGATCAACATCTTCCCCAGCATTCCCCTGGGAAACATTTGGTAGCATTTTTAAGATACTCCCCTCAAAGGTATTCCACATCACTGCTGCTTTTTTCGCTTCTTCACGATCGTCAGCGAACACAAGATCGATATAACTTTGCACCAGATTTGATTTATTAATATAAGGCTTATGATTTATTAGGTTGGCATGCAACTCAGGGAAGAACAGATCCACATCGTTGAGGAACCATTCGAGCTCATGTTTTCTGCTAAGAAAGACGCCTCTAAGAATAAGCCCCATAGTCACAGCAGGATATTCAACGCCGTAGGCAAGTGCGAGAGAGCTTCCCCAGGATCCGCCAAATAATATCCATTCCTTAATATTAAGGTGGTTACGAATAGCCTCCATATCAGCAATAAGATGGGCGGTGGTATTGTTAGTTGTTTCACCTAGGGGTTTACTTTTGCCACATCCTCTTTGGTCAAATAATATAATGCGGTAGTGCGCAGGGTCAAAGAAGCGACGCTGCCTTGCACCAGTTCCTCCGCCAGGACCACCATGAAGAAAAATAATGGGTCGACCTTCGGGATTTCCAGATTGTTCGACATAAATCGTATGCCCGCCATCACTTGCTAACCACTCAGAATGAAAGGGCTCAATTTCAGGAAACAATTCTTTTAAGGACGTATCTTGCATAAATGGGATGCCTCAGCTGTGAGTAATAATTCTTATTGTAAAGCAAAAAAACCTGCTTTTTTTGATAAGTAAATTAAATCACTAAATGTTACGAAAGTGTTACGAAAGTGTTGCAATTCATTTTTTGGAGGTATAAAGTAGCTCTCAAGTGCAGAAACTTTGTACTACGAGCACACAACCATTTGCTTTATTGCATTCCCAAAAGGTTTAATATCTTTGAAGAATACTTTAAGGGGGTTGTTTGCTTCTTTTGAAACCCTTAGTTAAAACTACGGAGATTAATATGCAATTAAATAAAATTAAATTAGCTCTTGGCTTTGCTGCTGCTGCTACTATGGCTATGCCTATGGTTGCTTCAGCTGCTGCTGATCAAGAAAAAGCTATGTCTAATGCTAACAACTGGGCTCACCCACGTGGTCAGCATGACAACCAAGCTTATTCTAAGCTAACACAAGTAAACAAAGGTAACGTTAAAAACCTTAAAGCAGCATGGACATTCGCTACTGGTGTAAACCGTGGCCATGAAGGTTCACCATTAGTTATTGGTAACATGATGTATGTACATACAGCATTTCCAAATAACGTTTATGCTTTAGACCTTAACAACGATCAAAAAATTGTTTGGTCTTACTTCCCAAAACAAGATCCTAGCGTTCAAGCAGTTCTTTGCTGCGATAACGTAAACCGTGGTCTTGGTTTCGGTGACGGTATGATCTTCTTACAACAAAATGATGGTATGTTAGTTGCGCTTGACGCGAAAACTGGTGCTAAAAAATGGGATGTATCTAATACAGACCCTAAAGTTGGCGCTACAAACACTAACGCACCTCACGTAATCAAAGACAAAGTACTTACAGGTTGTTCAGGTGCTGAATTCGGTGTTCGTT
>DGAZ01000026.1:24328-25236 GCA_002384685.1 Methylophilales bacterium UBA4017
AACCGTGGTCTTGGTTTCGGTGATGGTATGATTTTCTTACAACAAAACGACGGTCAGTTAGTTGCGCTTGACGCAAAAACTGGTGCTAAAAAATGGGATGTGTCAAACGTAGACCCTAAAGTTGGAGCTACAAACACTAACGCACCTCACGTTATTAAAGACAAAGTGCTAACTGGTTGTTCTGGTGCTGAATTCGGTGTTCGTTGCTTTATTGCAGCTTACAACATCGCTGACGGTTCACTAGCATGGAAAGCAATGTCAACAGGACCTGATTCAGAAGTATTAATCGGTGCTGACTTCAACAAAGAAAACCCACTATATTCAGCTCTTTCAGTATATGAAGATGTGAATGGCGGTAACGCTATGGGTGGTTCTTTCAAAAAAATCCCTACTGACCAACTTCAAGGTGGTGTAGCTGATCTAGGTGTTAAAACTTGGCTCAAACCACAAGCGGTAAAAGATGGTTGGCAGCACGGTGGTGGCTCTGTATGGGGCTGGTGGCCGTATGATGCAAAAACAAACTTAGTGTACTACGGTACAGGTAACCCATCAGTTTGGAACCCAGACGTACGTCCAGGTGACAACAAATGGTCTATGACTGTTTTTGCTCGTGATTTAGATACAGGTATGGCGCGTTGGGGTATGCAAATGACTCCACATGACGAATGGGATTATGACGGTATTAACGAAGTTATCCTTTTTGACAAAGGTGGAAAAACATACGCTTGGCATCATGACAGAAACGGTTTTGCATACACATGGACAGCTGCAGAAGGTACATTAGTTGCTGCTGAAAAAGTGCATCCATTCGTTAACTGGGCTACAGACGTTGATCTTAAGTCTGGTGTGCCAAACAAACTTGCTGAGCATTCGACTCACCAAGATTACAACACTAAAGGTACATGTCC
>DGAZ01000026.1:25493-27371 GCA_002384685.1 Methylophilales bacterium UBA4017
TACTCACCACTTAACCACGTATGTATGACATACGAACCAGTTGAGTCTAAGTATGTTGCAGGTCAGCCTTGGGTTGGTGCGACACTTACTATGTTTGCTGGTCCTGACGGCGTAATGGGTGGCTTTGCTGCTTATGATCCTATGACTAACAAAAAAGTATGGTACAACAAAGAGAAATTCTCAGCATGGGGCGGTGCAATGACTACTGCTTCAGACTTAGTTTTCTACGGTACTTTAGATCGTTGGTTTAAAGCTCTTGACGCGAAAAGCGGTAAAGAACTTTGGAAATTCCAAGTTGGTTCTGGTGTGATTGGTAATGCATTCACATACGCACACAAAGGTAAACAACACGTTGGTGTCCTATCAGGCATCGGTGGTTGGGCTGGCGTTGCGATGAACCTTGGTCTTACAAATGACACAGACGCACTTGGTGCTGCTGGTGGTTATAAAGAACTAACAAAATACAACGCTGCTCCTGGTGGCGGTGGATTAACAGTATTTAGCCTATAATCCTTCGGGAATTTATAGAACTAAACATTGTTTAGTTAGTCTTAAAAACACCCTACTTCGGTAGGGTGTTTTTTTTTGTACTAAAATTTTATACGGAATGATCTGAGATCATTATTAAAGACTTCAGATTAAGGATAATCATGAGTGATTGAGCAGGGTTAGATAGTATAATCACGCAACTGAATTTAATAAGGAATAAATAAATGTTAAAAAAAATCGTAGGTATTGCACTGTTGCTAATAATGAATGGCATGACACATGCGGCTGATAATATCGAAGTAAATACTGACATGGGAAAGCCCGGACAGCCAACGCGTGTCCCTAAAGATAATGAGTTCAAGGTGTGTGCTGACCAAAACAACCTACCGTACTCAAACTCCGCAGGCGAAGGTTTCGAGAATAAAATTGCTGAAGTATTAGCAGCCGATCTAGGAAAAGAGCTTTCCTATCAGTACTGGCCTGACCGCTTTGGCTTTTTACGCAACACATTGAATGCTTACCGATGTGACGTCATTATTGGAACCAACACAACATACGATGCACTTGGAACAACAAAGCCATACTATAAGGCTGGCCATGTATGGGTATACAGAAAGGATAGCGGCTATGACATTAAGGACTGGAGCTCGCCTGACCTTAAAAAAGGCACTATTGGGGTGAACGATAAAAGTCCTGTAGCGGTTGCATTGAATGCCAACGGCCTGATGTTTAACGCCAAACCTTACCGTATCCAGCGTGACCTCAATATGTCTCCAGGACAAATGATTGATGATCTAGTAAGAGGCGATATTGATGTTGCTATTGCATGGGGCCCTATCGGTGGCTACTATGCCAAAAAATCAAACGCAGATCTCGTGGTGGTTCAAATACCTGAGTATGCTAGTGATGAAAGTAAGCTGAATGGAAAAACCTATTGGAACATTTCCGGCGGCGTACGTAAAAAAGAGACTGAACGCCGTGCTGAACTCGAGGGTGCTATTGAGCGTAATATCGACAAAATCTATAAGATCATGGAAGACTTCGGTATCCCTTACGCAAAACCATCCTTTGATGACAGGTTGGACGGATACGAACGCCATAAGAAGTAGATTGCTGGACAATTGGTAAAAAAATGTCACAAAAGGGTGGCATTTTTTTTTAAAAAAAGTAATATAACCCGTTAAGAAATTATGCTGCATTCTTATTATTTAACCCCTTATTTAAAGGAAACTTTTAAAATTTTTATTGTCCTACTTATAGTGGTAGGTTAATTAAAATAGACTAGGAGATATTATGTTTTCAAAAAAATTACTTGTTTCAACCCTGTTGGCAGCGTGCCTAGCATGCTCTGCAAATGCTGGCCAAAAATTTATTAAGACTACTGATGGC